>CAYGMS010000497.1:0-1938 GCA_964350905.1 uncultured Thiobacillus sp.
GACAGGCTCAGCACGAACGAACTCGCGGATAAATCTGGCCGGATCAATAAGTGCCACGTTGCTGATTCAGCCGCGCCAGACCGTAATGGATAAACGCCAGCGCCGCGAACACCGGGCCCAGCAGATTGAGCACGGGAACAAACTGCACCAGTCCGGTCAGCAAGCCCAGCCCCCACCAGCCACCACGTTCACTTTTGAATAACACTGCCATTTCATCGGCGGTGGCGTGCTCGGCAATGGCGTCGTAGCGAAACAGGCGCTGGTTCAGGTAGGCCGCCGCGATAAAGGGTATGACCACACCAATGCCGATCAGCCATAGCGGCAGCGTCACCACCCACAGGGCGATGAACAGGACGACAGCAATCACTGCATTCCACACGCTGCCGATCAGGCTGCCGCCGCTGTCGCGTTTGAGTTGCGGATAGTCGCGCTCGGCTACCGCGTGTATCAGTGCGGGCATGCCAAACAATGCGGTGAGGACCAGCGCGGTCAGCATCACCAGCGGCACAAACAGCATCAGATGCAGCAGCACCTGTATCCCGGTGGCGATCCACACCGGTTCCAGCTCCTGGAGCCAGACTTGTATGCCTATGGCTTCGAGACCTTGTGTCAGCCAGCCGGAGAAGGTGCTCCAGAAGGTGATCCCCAGTGCCAGCCACAGCAACATGGCAACCAGCATCGGCCAGATCACCACCCACAGCACGCGCAGACTGAAAAGATCGCGCAGCGCGCGCGCAGCGGCATCGAGGATGGCGGTCATGTGGTCGGCCTCAGCGCGGATTTGGGACGGAACACGGCGATCGTGTCTGGCCTGGCTTCAAGGTAAGGACCGCCGACCAGGTCGATGCAGTAGGGCACGGCGGCAAAGATGCCATCGAGCGTTTCCTTGATCGCCTTGGGCTGCCCCGGCAGATTGAGAATCAGGCTGGCGCCGCGGGTGACGCCGACCTGACGCGACAGGATCGCGGTTGGCACGTATTTCAGCGACACCGCGCGCATCGCTTCGCCAAAGCCGGGCAGCACCTTGTGCGCCACGGCCAGTGTGGCTTCCGGTGTAATGTCGCGCAGCGCCGGGCCGGTGCCGCCAGTGGTGAGGATCAACGCGCAGCCTTCGGTGTCGGCCAGATCGATCAGCGCGGCCTCGATCTGCGCCTGTTCGTCGGGAATCAGCCGGGTGACGAACTCGGCCGGGTTGGCCACCGTCTCGTCAAACCAGGCCTGCAGCGCAGGCAGGCCCTTGTCTTCATAGACGCCACTGCTGGCGCGGTCGCTGATGGATACCAGGCCGATGCGGACGGAATCGTGTGTCATATAGTCGGAAAATAGGATTGCATGAAAGCCTGAATTTATCAGAATGGGGAATTCGTGCCAGAAGGAGCGTTGAGATGAGACTGTTCAGATGGCTGTTGGCGGCAAGCTGCATGTGGGCGACAGCGGTGCTGGCCGACCCGCCGCGAGGCTATCCTTTCGTCAGTTTCGATGCCGGAATCAAGGCGGCACGCGTGAGCGGAAAACCGGTGTTTCTTTATTTCGGCCGTTATGGCTGTGCGTGGTGTGAGCTCACCAACAAGAAAACGTTTTCCGATGCCTCGCTCAAGAAGCTGTACCAGGACAACTACGAGTTGGTCTATGTCGATGCCGAATCGGGAAAGCGGTTGACGCTGCCAAGTGGCGAGCGCATCACCGAGGCAGAACTCGGGGTTCGCCTGCAGGCATTCGCCACGCCGTTGTTCGTGTATCTGACGCCGCAGGGCGACAAGATCATGCAGATACCCGGCTTCAAGACGGTGCAGGATTTTCGTGATTACGACCGTTATGTGCGCGGCGGGCATTACCAGCAGAAAACCCTGCTTGAGTTTCTGGGAGGCAAATCGTGAGGTCGATGGCCTGGCTATTGATGCTGTTGGCGTGGCCGGCACAGGCCGCGTGGACATGGAG
>CAYGMS010000498.1:0-1936 GCA_964350905.1 uncultured Thiobacillus sp.
GCGCATCAGCGTGGCTGAAAATCGGCACCAACAGATCCAGTCGTACGCGCGGGGCCTCGGCACCCGGATGCAGATCAGTGAGGACGATTTGCCTGTTACGCATCGCTTCCGTGACCTGTTGTATCCCATAGGCTGTGGGTGGTTTGGCATCCGGCGTGATTGGCAGGTCCCGCACGACCCCGTGTTCATCGAGGATAAATACGCCCTGAAAATCATATGATTGCTGTACCGCTTTCAGGCGCCGTACGATCCGTTGCGCTCCCGAGTCAAGCAGTGCACCGTGCTGTAGCCAAAGCTCGATTTCCTGCGCCAGCAAGGGATCCAGCATCAGCACCTCGGCGCTTTTCTTGTAAGTCTCACGCCATGCTGTCACCTGACTGACCCTCAGATCGGCGATGGCCCTCACTGTGCTATGCGCCTCCGTTTTGACGTTTTCCTGATGTCGATTGAAGACGAAATACCCCGTAGCACCGATGGCGCAAGCCAATAGGGTGAATACCAGCAAGGGTGTCCAGGCAGATAGCCTTGAGAATGGGTGGGTGCTGACCGGGGACAACTCGTTTGTCATTCGGTTTTCTTGTGAAAACAAGTGTGAATCAGATCAGCAGCCGGTCCTTTATTCATTCGGACTTTTCAACGCCATCGCCGATCTAAGGAATGTCATAGCACTTTAACTTTGGATAACAGGTAACTTTGGATAACAGGTTGCTTCGGCAAAGTGGAAGGCTGTGGATGCATGTCGCTTAAATCTATTTTTGTGTAATGAGATCATGATCTGTGCGGGGCTTTCAGCGCAAGCGGATTTCGAAACCAATGAAAATCCAGGCTCGTTCAAGCTGCCCCATTTGTTGTGTAAAACAAGGGTCGGACTGAGCCGACCCCTTTGATCGTGTCTACTCAAATCAGGCGTACGGAGAGCGGCTTCACTCCACCTTCGGCAAGCGATCCAGTGCCGCCTTGATCGCTTCTGCCGGGTAGGCGGAATCTTCCAGCTTGCCGCTGAAGTAGCTGTCGTAGGCAGCCATGTCGAAATGGCCATGGCCGGAAAGGTTGAAGAACAGCGTCTTCGCTTCGCCGCTTTCCTTGCAGCGCAGGGCTTCGGCGATACAGGCGGCGATGGCGTGGTTGGATTCGGGCGCGGGCACGATGCCTTCGGTGCGGGCAAAGGTGACGCCGGCCTGGAAGGTGGCGAGTTGCGGCACGGCCTGGGCTTCGATCAGTTTCTCGTGATGAAGCTGCGACACCAGCGCCGAGGCGCCGTGGTAGCGCAGGCCACCGGCGTGGATGCTGGGCGGCATGAAGTCGTGGCCGAGGGTGTACATCAGCATCATCGGCGTGAGCTTGGCGGTGTCGCCGAAATCATAGGCGTAGTGGCCGCGTGTCAGGGTGGGGCAGGATTCAGGTTCCACGGCGACCAGGCGCACGTCCTTGCCGGCGGCCTTGTCGGCAAAGAAGGGGAAGGCCGCGCCGCCGAAGTTGGAGCCGCCGCCGCAGGGGGCGAAGACCATGTCCGGATAATCGCCGACTTTCTCGAACTGTTTTTTGGCTTCCAGGCCGATCACGGTCTGATGCAGCAGGACGTGGTTCAGCACCGAGCCCAGCGTGTAATTGGTGTCGGGGCGCGATGCGGCATCTTCCACCGCCTCGGAAATCGCCAATCCGAGCGAGCCCGGATTGTTCGGGTCCTGCTCCAGGGCGGCACGCCCGGAATTGGTTTCCATGCTCGGGCTGGCGAACACTTCCGCGCCCCAGGCCTGCATCATCGAGCGGCGGTAGGGCTTCTGGCCGTAGCTCACCTTGACCATGTAGACGCGTACTTCCAGTCCGAACATCTGTCCGGCCAGCGCCATGGAGCAGCCCCACTGGCCGGCACCGGTTTCTGTGGCGATGCGCTTGATGCCAGCTTCGGCGTTGTAATAGGCCTGCGCCACCGAGG
>CAYGMS010000499.1:0-1933 GCA_964350905.1 uncultured Thiobacillus sp.
TGGCGCGGGCTGTCG
The DNA here is from genome assembly GCA_964350905.1 of uncultured Thiobacillus sp. Taxonomy (GTDB): domain Bacteria; phylum Pseudomonadota; class Gammaproteobacteria; order Burkholderiales; family Thiobacillaceae; genus Thiobacillus. Next base: position 16 of record CAYGMS010000499.1, read on the forward strand.
GGTTTTACCGCGCTGGTGTTGTTCTTCTACGCGATTGCACGTTTGCCACTGGCGACCGCTGTCACGCTCAATTACACGGCGCCCCTGTTTCTGGCGGCATTGTCCGCCTGGTGGCTGCGCGAACGTCACGGGCGCGGCCTGGTGGGAGCCGTGCTACTGGGGTTCGTCGGGATCGTGCTGTTGCTGCGTCCGCAGGTGCAGGTACAGGATCAAGCCTGGCTCCCCGCGCTGGCGGGGTTGGTATCAGGCATGCTGGCGGCGGTGGCGTATGTCAATGTCAAGCAACTCGGCAAACTGGGCGAACCGGAATGGCGGGTGGTGTTTTATTTCACGCTGCTGGCGACGCTGGGCGGCGGCGTCTGGATGGCGCTGGCTGGCTTTCATCGCCCGCAAGCCGAAGACTGGCCGTGGTTGATCGGTATCGGCGTGACGGCCACGCTGGCACAACTGGCGTTGACGCGTGCCTATCATCGTGGACGCACGCTCACCGTCGGTGCGCTAGCGTACACCACGGTAGGGTTCTCGGCTGTTTATGGCGTGCTGCTGTTTGGGGAGCAATTGCCCATACAGGCGTGGGCAGGCATGGTGGTGGTGGCATTGGCGGGCGTATTGGCGGTGCGTGCATCCGCGCCTTCGCGCCCGGATTCGCTATAGTTCGGGTATTCAATTTACAGGAGACAGCCATGATCAACCTCGACGTCAGAGACAACCAGATTGCGGTCAATGTGATGGGCCAGTTCACGCTGGAGGACTATCGTGAATTTGAGCGGGCGGTGTGCCATGGCATCCAGTTTCAGGGCGTGGTCAACGTGCTGTTCGATTTGCGGGACATGTTGTCGTACAGCGTCGATGTGGCCTGGGAAGAGATCAAGTTTTCCCGTGATCATAAAAATGATTTTGGCCGTATCGCGATCCTGTCGAACGACGAGTGGGTGACGTGGAGCATGTGGATCAACCGCTTCTTCATGTCAGCGGATATCCGGTTATTCGATGATCTGGACATGGCGCAGGCGTGGGTGGCCGGAGCCGAATTGCCTGCAGCAGCAGGCTGAATTCACGTATCGTTTTTGATCGGGAATCAGGCGGGTTTGCGTGGCGGGCGAAAAACGTCCTGATTGGCGTAATAGTCCGCCTGGGCGTTGTCAGGATCCCATCCGGGAATACCCTGTATCGGTAACGGTACCAGCTGACTCGCAGTATGGAGTGTTGCCAGCGCGGCGATCACCAGGCCTTCCGCTGTGTCGGGGTCGAGCGTGTCCGACTGCAGCAGCAGGCACTTTCCGGTGATCGAAGGATAGGGCGCCAGTGCTTTTTCCAGCAGCGCGTGGCCTACCACGACAAATTGCATTGCCGCTTCGACTGTGTGTCGATTGTCCCAAAACAGGGCGTGCCAGGCCCGTTGTGTCAGCAACTCAGGCAAAGACGGGTCGTGGCTGACGATCCATACCCCGGACTCATCCAGCATGGTCAACGCATCACGACGGCGACCCCGCACGGAATCAGTCTCGAGTGCGATGGCTTCGCCGTGAGCGGCATTGAGCGCACGCTTGAAACCGGGAAAACGCAGCCACACCAAGGCATTCAGCACGTCATGCCAGGTATCTGGACGCGTCGGCACCTGACCGGTCTGCAATATATGGGTTTCATAATCGCGTGCCGACAAGCGGCCGTCAGGCACAAAAAAGCGCAGCGGCAGTTTGCGGGCTTGAGTCGTTCCGAGTGCAGTGGCCAGGGCGTTGAGCGCATCCAGCGAGGGCAGGGCCTGGGCCAGCCCCAATTGCTCGATCAACGCCTGATATGGCGCAAAGGCCGGGTGTCTGAAATTCAATGTGATGAATTCAATACAGCGAAATTCAATGCAGTGATTCGGATAGCGCCTGGCGGTATTGCCGGGTCAGCGGGTGCGTGTTACCCAGCA
>CAYGMS010000500.1:0-1923 GCA_964350905.1 uncultured Thiobacillus sp.
TCCCAAGAGACCAGCGCGGTGCAGACTTCAACCGACTCCAAGTTTTGGGAAGAGATCAGTGCGTCACTGAAATCATTGGCAGGCACGACGGGAGAAGTGGTGGTGAGCCCCCACTCCGGAATTGTGATTGTGAAAGCTGCTCCGGCCAGTTTGTTCATGGTGGAAAAATATTTGCGCGCTTCTGAGCTGATTAGCGTGCGTCAGGTCATGCTCGAAGCCAAAATTCTTGAAGTGCAATTGAATGACGGGTTTCAGGCGGGAATCAACTGGTCCACCTTGCAGCAAAACAACAAAATATCAATCGGCGTAGACGGCCTCAACACGGATGCTGCGAATGCAGTCAGCTTGGGCGGTACTGTTTCCCAGATGCTTACCGGAGCCATTCCGGGGACCGCGGGCAGTCTGTTTGGCCTGGCATTCAATGATGGCGATTTTGGTACGGTCATTAATCTGATCAAAAACCAGGGAACCGTGCATGTCTTGTCCAGCCCGCGCATTGCCACGATCAATAATCAGAAGGCGATTCTTAAAGTTGGAACAGATGACTTCTTTGTGACTGAAGTGACTGGGGGAACCGCAGCCGCGGTCGGTGTGCCAGCCACCCCCCCCACTGTAGTTGTGACGCCGTTTTTCTCGGGCGTTGCGCTGGATGTCACACCGCAAATCGATGACAAGGACAACATTACCTTGCACGTCCGCCCATCTGTCAGCAACGTAACGGAAAAATTGAAACAAATTAGCTTGGGCGATTTGGGGACCTATGTGTTGCCCCTGGCTTCTAGCAATATTTCTGAAACCGATAGCGTGGTGCGTTTGAAAGATGGTCAGATTGTTGCGATTGGCGGATTGATGGGCCAGTCCTATGCCGATGGGAAGAACACGATTCCACTATTGGGTGATATTCCCTACCTGGGCCGCTTGTTTGGCAATAGCAGCAAGCAAAACCAGAAGCGTGAACTGGTCGTGTTGATCAAGACCACGTTGATTCGCGACAACCAGGACTGGAACAATGACCTGGAGGCAACCCAGCGCCGCTTCCAGGCCTACGAGCTGCCCGATTCCCGGCCGTGACCAGCTGGTGGGGATATTTCGGCCTGCGTGAACCGCCGTTTGGACTGACCCCGGATACTAGCTTTTTTTACCCCGCACTGCCGCATCAGGACGCGCATGAAACACTGCTTTACGCCTTGGGCGCCGGAGAAGGTTTTCTGGTCGTGGAGGGCGAAGTCGGTACCGGAAAAACCCTGCTGCTGCGCCGTGTATTGAACACCTTGCCGGAGCGCTGGCAGGTGGCGTTCGTGCCGAACCCCGGGGTGGACCCGCGTGGCCTGTATGCGGCAATTGCAATCGAATTTGGCGTGCCGGCAAATGGTGCCAGCGAAGAACTGTTGCATCGCCTGGAACGCCATTTCATCACCCTGGCCCAGCAGGACCAACAACCAGTGGTGCTGATCGACGAAGCGCAAGCTTTGCCTGCCGATACGCTTGAAGCGGTTCGGCTGCTTACCAATCTTGAAACCGAAAAGCGCAAGCTGCTGCAGGTCGTGCTGTTCGGGCAGCCTGAATTGATGGCGCGCCTGCACGAGAAAAACACCCGGCAAATTCTCACGCGCATCAGTTTTCATGCAACGCTACGCTCGCTTGATCGCGCCGAAGTCTCAACCTATGTGCAGCATCGTCTCAAGGTTGCGGGGCGAGAGGAGGGGCTGTTTACGCCCTGGGCCATGCGTGCATTGTGGCGCGCATCACGAGGCTTGCCGCGACTGGTCAACATCATCGCTGCCAAGGCCATGATGCATGCGTACGGTCGCGGCGCGCGCGGTGTGGCCTACCGCCATGTGCGGGCCGCCGCGCGTGACACCCTGGCTGTGCGCAAGGGATGGGGCACCAGCAGCCTGGTTTGGGGGCTGGCTTTGCTGGGGC
>CAYGMS010000501.1:0-1919 GCA_964350905.1 uncultured Thiobacillus sp.
TGGCCTTGTTGTTGCTGGTGCTGCAGATCGTGACCGGTATTTTCCTCACCATGAACTACAAGCCGGATGCAGAGCTTGCTTTTGCCTCCGTCGAATACATCATGCGTGACGTCGAATGGGGCTGGCTGATCCGTTACATGCACTCCACCGGCGCGTCGCTGTTCTTCGTCGTGGTCTATCTGCACATGTTCCGCGGCCTGATGTACGGCTCGTATCGCAAGCCACGCGAACTGATCTGGATTTTCGGCGTGCTGATCTATCTGGCGCTGATGGCCGAAGCCTTCCTCGGCTACCTGCTGCCGTGGGGCCAGATGTCGTTCTGGGGCGCGCAGGTGATCGTCAACCTGTTCGCCGCCGTGCCGTTCATCGGTGAAGACTTGTCGATCTGGATTCGCGGCGACTACGTGATTTCGGACGCCACGCTGAACCGTTTCTTCGCCTTCCACGTCATTGCCCTGCCGCTGGTGCTGCTCGGGCTGGTGGTGGTGCACCTGGTGGCGCTGCACGAAGTTGGCTCCAACAACCCGGACGGCATTGAAATCAAGAAGCACAAGGATCCGGTTACGCACATTCCGCTCGATGGCATTCCCTTCCACCCGTATTACACGGTGAAGGACATTGTCGGTGTGGTCGTCTTCCTGATGGTGTTCTCGGCGATTCTGTTCTTCGGCCCGGAAATGGGTGGCTACTTCCTTGAAGCCAACAACTTCATCCCGGCCGATCCGCTGAAGACGCCGCAGCACATTGCGCCGCTGTGGTACTTCACCCCGTTCTACGCGATTCTGCGTGCAGTGCCGCCGATGTTCGGCTCGCAGTTCCCGGGGGTGGTGGCAATGGGCCTGTCGATTGTGCTGATGTTCTTCCTGCCCTGGCTGGATCGGAGCAAGGTCAAATCGATCCGCTATCGTGGCCCGATCTACAAGACCATGCTGGCGCTGTTCATCATATCGTTCATCGGGTTGGGCTATCTTGGCCTGTTGCCGTCCACTCCGGTGGCGACGCTTGTTGCCCAGGTTTTCTCAGTGATCTACTTCCTGTTTTTCCTGTTGATGCCCTGGTATACCTCGATTGATAAAACCAAACCGGAACCGGAAAGGGTGACTGGCTAAATGAAACGCTTAAAGAATTTTCTTTTCCTGCTGGCGGCAGCCCCCGTCCTGGCTTTTGCAGCCGGCGCCGACATCCATCTGGACAAGGCTCCGATCAATCTGGCTGACCAGGAGTCGCTGCAACGTGGCGCCCGCATGTTCGTGAACCACTGCCTGAACTGTCACAGCGCCGGCTACATGCGTTACTCACGCTTGCAGGATCTGGGGCTGACCGAAGACCAGATCAAGGAGAACCTGCTGTTCGCCGCAGACAAGCCGGGTGAAACCATGAAGGTCGGCATGACCAAGGCGGATGGCAAAGCCTGGTTCGGTGCGACCCCGCCAGACCTCACCGTGATCTCACGCTCACGCGGTGCCGACTGGCTCTACACCTACCTGCGCGGTTTCTATCGTGACGACACCCGTGCCTCGGGCTGGAACAACACCGTGTTCGACAAGGTTGGCATGCCGCACGTACTGTGGGACCTGCAGGGCGAAATGGTGCCGGTCTACAAGAAAGTGGGCGAGCACGAGGTGATTGAGCGCCTGGAACTGGCCAAGCCGGGCAGTGTGACGCTTGCCGAATACGATGTCATGGTCGGCGATCTGGTCAACTACCTGGAGTGGATGGGCGAACCGGCCCAGCTTCAGCGCAAGCAACTCGGGATCATTGTTCTGGCTTTCCTGGCGTTCTTCTTTGTGGTGGCCTACTACCTGAAGAAAGAGTTCTGGAAAGACATTCACTGAACCCGTCATGCCGTTTAGCCAACAGCCGGACTGTGTCCGGCTGTTGGCGTTTTAAGCACTAAATACAGCCACACCTTAGGGAGC
>CAYGMS010000502.1:0-1916 GCA_964350905.1 uncultured Thiobacillus sp.
CGAGCTTGTATGACTGGATCATCGTTCCCATCGCACCGTCGAGGATCAGGATGCGCTGGGCGAGTTGGGTGTGCAATAGGACGGTGCGGGACATGGCAGGGAATCGACAAGACAATCGCCCATTATATTCGGTTGACGCAGGGTGTTCTGGCAATGCTATGGTGGAGGTATCGAGTCTGACCGGTGCCCGCCATGAAACATCTTGAACCCGCAGAAGCCCATGCCTTTATACAGTCACGCCCCGAGGCAGTATTTATCGATTGCCGATCGGAAATTGAATACCTGTTTGTCGGCCACCCCATCGGCGCCATCCACATCGCCTGGCAGGATGGCCCTGACTGGGATGTGAACCCTGATTTCCTAGGTCATTCGCGCAAGGCAGCATCGGTCAACCGGCCGGTGGTGCTGATCTGCCGCTCGGGGCGGCGCTCGGTCGAAGCCGGGCGCTACCTCGAAAAATACGGCTTCCCCGAGGTCTATAACGTGCTGCATGGTTTTGAAGGCGACATGGACGAAGCGCGTCACCGCTGCACGAAAAACGGCTGGCGCTTTGATGGCTTGCCGTGGGAACAGACTTGAGGGGGTGTGCGCGAAGACGCGGAGAAAGTCTTTAAGCTGATTTCAGCGCCTGGCAGGCTGCCATCAGGACGCCTCGCGATGAACGATAATCTGGAATGGTTAGCGTCACCCCAACCCAACCCACAAGCCCGCGATCCCTTTCGGTATTAACCGATCTGTGGCCGTTTCTGCGGCCCTATCGGGCACGCGTCGCGTTGGCCTTCATCCTGCTGTGCCTGGGTTCCGCCACCATCCTGCTGGTGCCGCTGGCGTTTCGCGATCTCATCGATTTCGGCTTCGGCGACCGGGAACGGGCCGCTACCGGCCTGCTTGGGGCCTTGAGCCTGAACGGGCATTTCATCGTCCTGTTCGGCATGGCGAGCTTCTGGGCGCTTGCCGTGTCGGCACGCTATTACACCGTGTCGTGGGTGGGCGAACGGGTAACCGCAGATCTGCGCAGCGCCGTCTATGCGCGCGTATTGGCGCAGTCGCCACAGTTTTTCGAAACCTTGCAGACGGGAGAAGTGCTGTCCCGGCTCACCGGCGACACCACCCTGATCCAGACCGTGGTCGGCAGTTCCATTTCGATGGGCTTGCGCAGCCTGTTCCAGTTCGTCGGCGGCATGATCATGCTGGCGGTAACCAGCCTCCATCTGTTCTCCCTGAACCTGGGCCTGATGGCTTTGCTGACCCTGCCCATCCTCGCCATCGGTCGCAAGGTCAGAAAGCTGTCGCGCGAATCCCAGGACAAGATCGCCGACGCCTCGGCATTGGCGGGTGAAATCCTCAACGCGATGCCCACGGTGCAGGCCTATACCCAGGAACAGCAGGAATCCCTGCGATTTAGCGAACGCACCGAAACGAGTTTCGTCACCGCAATCCGGCGCACCCGCGTGCGCGCCGCGCTGACTGCACTGATCATCACCGCCGTGATGGGAACGATCATCTTCGTTCTGTGGATCGGCGCACGCCAAGTGCACGAAGGCACCCTGACCGAGGGCCAACTGGCGTCCTTCGTTCTTTATGCGGCGCTGGTGGCCGGCGCGGTCGGAACCATGGCAGAAGTGTGGGGCGACGTGATGCGCGCTGCCGGGGCGACCGAACGCCTGCTCGATTTGCTGCGCGCCGAATCGGCCATCCTTGAGACACCCCGCCCGCAGCCGCCGGCGCATCCGGCGCAGGCCGCGCTCAGCTTCGAACACGTCAGCTTCAGCTATCCCGCGCGCCCGCAAACGCGCGCGCTGGACGACATCAGCCTGGAAATTGCGGCGGGCGAGAGCGTCGCGCTGGTCGGGCCTTCCGGCGCCGGCAAGACCACCCTGTTCCAGCTCCTGCTGCGCTATTACGACGTATCGGAT
>CAYGMS010000503.1:0-1911 GCA_964350905.1 uncultured Thiobacillus sp.
GTCGCCTTTTCTTTGGTTCCTTTCTTTTGGCGAAGCAAAAGAAAGGAACTCGCCCAAAGGCGAAAAGCGAAGCCTCCGTAAAGCAAACTCAACCCGTTCCCCCATCAATACACCCTCTCCTTCGGCCGTATCGACTCCACCGTCAACGGCTTCAACCGCACCGGTTTGGTATCCACCTGATCACCCTCCAGCGAATACAGGGAATGCTTCAGCCAGCGTTCGTCATCCCGCTGCGGAAAATCTTCCCGTGTATGTGCGCCGCGACTTTCGGTGCGATTGATCGCCGACACCAGCGTTGCCCGCGCCACGCCCATCAGGTTTTCCAGTTCCAGTGCTTCGATACGGGCGGTGTTGAACACGCGGCTCGTGTCCTGCAATCCCGCCTGTGCCAAGCGTGCGTCCAGTTCGTTCAGCATGGTCAGGCCTTCGCGCAATACTGCATCGGTGCGGAATACGCCGGCATGCTTCTGCATCATGCGTCGCAAGTCGTCGCTGATCGCTGCCACGCGTTCGCTACCGGGCTGCTCCCAACGCTGCAGTCGCGCCAAGCTGGGGGCGGCGGCGTTTTCAGGCAAAGTGCGCGAATACGGGTTGTCACGCAAATACGCCAGCATGTGCAACCCGGCGGCACGGCCAAATACGATCAGGTCCAGTAGCGAGTTGCCGCCCAGGCGATTCGCACCGTGCACGGATACACAGGCGCATTCGCCCACGGCATACAGGCCCGGAACGGGTTCCTCCGGGCCAAAGTGTGCCGGCGCGACCACCTGGCCGTGCAGGTTGGTGGGGATGCCGCCCATCATGTAGTGCGCCGTGGGGGCGACTGGAATCGGGGCATGGACGGGATCGACACCGGCAAAACGAATCGACAGGTCACGAATGCCCGGGAGCTTTTCGGTAATCAGCTTCTCGCCCAGATGGTCGAGCTTGATGTCCACATAGTCTCCACGAGGACCACAGCCGCGGCCTTCGGCGATTTCAATGGCAATCGCACGTGCCACCACATCGCGCCCCGCCAGATCCCTGGCATGCGGTGCGTAACGCTCCATGAAACGCTCGCCGTTTTTATTCAGCAGGTAGCCGCCTTCGCCGCGCACGCCTTCGGTAATCAGACAGCCCACGCCGGCAATACCGGTGGGATGAAACTGCCAGAACTCCATGTCCTGCAACGGCAGTCCGGCACGCAACACCATGCCCAGACCGTCGCCGGTATTGATCATGGCATTGCTGCTGTTGCCGAACACGCGTCCGGCTCCGCCGGTAGCGAGCAAGGTGGTGCGTGCCTCGATCAGCAGCGGCTCGCCGGTTTCGATACTCATGACGGTCGCGCCGAGGCAGTAGCCCTCAGCATCGCGCAGCAGATCAAGCGCAAAGTATTCGTCGAAGAACTGGGTGCGGTGCTTGATGTTCTGCTGGTACAACGTATGCAGCAATGCATGGCCGGTGCGGTCGGCGGCGGCGCAGGTACGCGTGGCTTGTTCACCGCCGAAGCTTTTCGACTGGCCCCCGAACGGACGCTGATAAATTTTGCCGTTGTCGAGCCGTGAAAATGGCAGGCCCATGTGCTCAAGTTCGTACACGGCATTGGCGGCTTCGCGGCACATGAACTCGATCGCGTCCTGGTCGCCCAGCCAGTCGCCGCCCTTGACCGTGTCGTACATGTGCCATTCCCAGCAGTCGTCGTCGACGTTGGCGAGCGCGGCGGTGATGCCGCCCTGCGCCGAGACGGTATGCGAACGCGTGGGAAACACCTTGGAGACCACGGCAACCGTAAAGTCCGAGCGAGCCAGTTGCAGCGCCGCACGCAGGCCGGCCCCGCCGCCGCCAATGATGAGTGCGTCAAAGCGGCGCGTGTTCATGCGCCGGTCCACGTGCCTGCGCCAAACAAAATCGCGGCCAGCCACACCACAC
>CAYGMS010000504.1:0-1911 GCA_964350905.1 uncultured Thiobacillus sp.
TCATTCACATTCGGGATCGCAGACAAATCCAGCGCCTGGCCAAGCTCCATCACCTCCACCGGCAAAGCCAGGTTTCTGGCGAGCCCATCACGCAGGTCGTCAACTTTCTCCGAGGGAATCAGCAGCAAACGATCAACCGGGATCCCGCCAAACTGGCGGTCAAAGTGATCCAGTGTTCGCTGAAACTCCAGGGTCAGGCGTTCGATCACGCTGTCCACTTCGCCATCCAGATGGGCTTGGGTCACGCCCAGCGAACGTACCATGCACAGTTCGCCATCCAGCGTCAGGGTCAGCAGGCTGCCCGTTTCAATGAAGGAAAAAACCGCCAGCGCGCGGCCAGGCTTTTCCAGTCGGATCGCCAGGTTGCGTTGTGCTGTTTCAATGATGTCAATAATGGCGAGGTTGAGGCCGGCATCAACGGCATAAGCCGTTTCTTCCGCCAGCAAGCTGTTCTTGGCCGCCACTGCAAACAACTGCTTGGCATGGCTCATATGCTCCGGATGCGGCACTTCCAGGATATCCACCGTGCCATCGTCGGGGTGGTAATCGAGCATGTCCTGAATTTGCCAGCGCACCGCAGACCGGAGCTCATCTGCCGGCACATTGGGCGCGTCGAGCATGCGCATCTTGTACACCGCAGGGCTCAACACCAGGCTGGCCGGGCCCTTGTCGCGCAATTCACTCAGGGCATCGCTCCAGTTTTCGCCCTTGACCAGCACCGTGCCCACAGCCAGCAACTTGGGCACCGCCACCCGGCGGTCAACGCGTGCGTAGGCTATGCGGCCCGGAAGGCGCAAATAAGCGGTGAGGCCATGCTCGGTTGATCGTCGAAAGAACCGCATGTATTGAACCTTAATGTTTTCCTTAAACTAAATAAATAAGTTATTGTTGTCAAAGGATTTCAATACATCTCGCGCATATAAATCAAGGGTTTGTTGCCGCGATGCAAACCAAAGCTGCCTCGCGCCACCGGATTATCGTCATATGCCGTGCCTGTCCACGCGCCTTGCAGCCAGGTTTGATCAGCGCCTGTCACCGTAGCCACCGGACAAGTGCTGCCGGCCCCCGCCGCGCCCAGGTACAGCGTCAGATCGACACTTCCGGTATTAGCGTTTCCCGGTACGGCCGGTGCGGATAGCTTCAGATTGCCCCGGCCTGCATTGAACCGCCCCGACAGGGAAACCGACGTTTCACAGGCATTGAGGTTGCGTTGCCAATTGGATAACCCTACATTGACGGCGGCTAGCTGGGTGCAGGAATCCGCGCTATTGTGGATAAATCCCGCGCCATTCCAGAATTGCGTTTCAGCCGGCACCGGCAAGCTCAACACTTCCGATCCGTGCGCATTGGATAAAACCAGCCGCCCAAACCGGATCAAATTGCCCGAATCGAAGGCCATGCTTGAAAAATCTGCCGGGGTGAGCGTATCGATAATGCCATTTCCTGCGACAGCATTTTCTGCCGTATCGCCAATGCTGATTGAAAGCGAAATGTCTGCATTAAAGGGGGCGACAGGCGTGGTTCGCGCAAAAGAAACGGTATCGGCGGCATTGAGCGCCAGCGTGCCCGTTCCGCCTCCCGTACTGTTCACCACGGGAACGCCCGGCACGCCATCCAGCGTACCAGTCACCGCCGCATAAAACGGCGCAACACCCAGGGCATCGAGCTTCCACAGTGTGCCCGTGTAATTGACCGTTTGGCCGCCCGTCGCATTTCTGGCCGTGATCGTGGCCTGAGGGGTGGTTACATAACCAAAAGGCTGGCCCACATAGGTAAACGAGCGGGTGGAACAGGCCGTATCGTTGAAGGTTTTGAACACGGGAATGCTGGCGGGCGTCAGGTCAAAATGGTCCGGTACAAAGCGGCCAACATTGATCACTGCCGACTCGATGTTTCTTTCAATCGCGGTGG
>CAYGMS010000505.1:0-1911 GCA_964350905.1 uncultured Thiobacillus sp.
TGGCGCGGGCTGTCGGGTTTTACCGCGCTGGTGTTGTTCTTCTACGCGATTGCACACTTGCCGTTGGCGACCGCTGTCACGCTCAATTACACGGCGCCCCTGTTTTTGGCGGCATTGTCCGCCTGGTGGCTGCGCGAACGTCACGGACGCGGACTGGTGGGAGCCGTGCTGCTGGGGTTCGTCGGGATCGTGCTGTTGTTGCGTCCGCAGGTGCAGGATCAGGCCTGGCTCCCTGCGCTGGCGGGGCTGGTATCGGGCATGCTGGCGGCGGTGGCGTATGTCAATGTCAAACAACTTGGCAAACTGGGCGAACCGGAATGGCGGGTGGTGTTTTATTTCACCCTGTTGGCGACGCTGGGGGGCGGCGCCTGGATGGCGTTGGCAGGCTTTCATCGCCCGCAAGCCGGAGACTGGCCGTGGCTGATCGGTATCGGCGTGACGGCCACGCTGGCGCAACTGGCATTGACGCGGGCCTATCATCGCGGACGCACGCTCACCGTCGGCGCGCTGGCGTATACCACGGTAGGGTTCTCGGCAGTTTATGGCGTGCTGCTGTTCGGGGAGCAATTGCCCATGCAGGCGTGGGCAGGCATGGCGGTGGTGGCGCTGGCGGGCATACTGGCGGTGCGTGCATCCGCGCCTTCGCGCCCGGATTCGCTATAGTTCGGGTATTCAATTTACAGGAGACAGCCATGATCAACCTCGACGTCAGAGACAACCAGATTGCGGTCAATGTGATGGGCCAGTTCACGCTGGAGGACTATCGTGAGTTTGAGCAGGCAGTGTGCCATGGCATCCAGTTTCAGGGCGTGGTCAATGTGCTGTTCGATTTGCGGGACATGTTGTCGTACAGCGTCGATGTGGCGTGGGAAGAGATCAAGTTTTCCCGTGAGCATAAAAACGATTTTGGCCGTATCGCGATCCTGTCGAACGACGAATGGGTGACGTGGAGTATGTGGATCAACCGCTTCTTCATGTCGGCGGATATCCGGTTGTTCGATGACCTGGACATGGCACAGGCGTGGGTGGCAGGAGCCGAACTGCCCGCAGCAGCAGGCTGAATTTCGAATCGCCTGGATCGGGAATCAGGCGGGTTTGCGTGGCGGGCGAAAAACGTCCTGATTGGCGTAATAGTCCGCTTGGGCGTTGTCAGGATCCCATCCGGGAATACCCTGTATCGGTAACGGTACGAGTTGGTGCGGGGTGTGGAGTGTTGCCAGCGCTGCAATCACCAGGCCTTCCGCCGTGTCAGGGTCGAGCGTGTCCGACTGCAGCAGCAGGCACTTTCCGGTGATCGAAGGGTAGGGTGCCAGTGCTTTTTCCAGCAATGCGTGGCCGACCACCACAAATTGCATTGCTGTCTCGACTTCATGCCGATGTTCCCAGAACAGGGTGTGCCAGGCCCGTTGTGTCAGCAACGCCGGCAAAGCCGGGTCATGGCTGACGATCCATACCCCTGACTCATCCAGCATGGTCAACGCATCACGACGGCGCCCCCGCACGGAGCTGGTTTCATGTGCGATGGCCTCGCCGTGAGCGGCATTGAGCGTGCGCTTGAAGCCGGGAAAACGCAGCCACACCAGTGCATTCAGCACGTCATGCCAGGACTCTGGGCGGGTCGGCACCCGGCCGGTCTGCAGAATATGGGTTTCATAATCGCGTGCCGACAAGCGGCCATCGGGCGCGAAAAAGCGCAGCGGCAGGTTGCGGGCTTGAGTTGTTCCAAACGTAGTGGCCAGGGCGTTGAGCGCATCCAGTGAGGGCAGTGCCTGGGCCAGCCCCAATTGCTCGATCAGCGCCTGATACGGCGCAAAGGCCGGGTGTCTGAAATTTAATGCAGCGATATTCAATGCAGCGATTCGGATAGCGCCTGGCGGTATTGCCGGGTCAGCGGGTGCGTGTTACCCAGCA
>CAYGMS010000506.1:0-1893 GCA_964350905.1 uncultured Thiobacillus sp.
ACCGTGATGCTGCGTTCGCTCAAGCAGGCGGTCTACACGCCGGAAAACAAAGGCCACTTCGGCCTGGCGTATGAGGGCTATACCCACTTCACCTCGCCGATCCGGCGCTATCCCGATCTGCTGGTGCATCGCGGCATCAAGGCCGTGCTCGCCGGCGAGAAGCTTCCCGCCAAGGGGCTGCCGGAAATCGGCGTGCATTGTTCGATGACCGAGCGCCGCGCTGATGACGCCACCCGCGACGTCGACGCCTGGCTGAAAACCTATTTCATGCGCGACCGCATCGGCGACGAATACAACGGCACTGTCAGCGCCGTCACCAGCTTCGGTATCTTTGTCTCCCTCGATGAGATCTTCATCGAAGGCCTGGTGCACGTCTCCGAACTCGGCCAGGATTACTTCCACTACGACCAGGGCAAGCACTGGATGCTCGGTGAGCGTACCGGCAAGCGTTATCGCCTGGGCGACCGGGTGCGCATCAAGGTCCTGCGCGCCGACATAGAAACCAGCAAGATCGATTTCAGCCTGGTCGAGCAGGACACTACCGCTCAGGATATGCAACGCGCATTCGAGAAAAAGCCGTCGGAGAAGAGTTCAGGCGAGGCAAAAACGGCCAAACCCAAATCGACCAAACCCAAAGCCAAGTCTGCCAAGCCTAAAACGGCGAAAGCCAAAACCGGCAGCAAGCAGCAATGAGTGAGAAGTCTGCCGATAAGCACGCCGCAGAAAAGCTCATCTATGGCTTTCATGCCGTGCTGGCGCGACTGCGGCAAGACCCGTCAGGCGTTCTGGAAATCTATCTCGACCTCACCCGCCGCGACGCACGGGCGCGTGATCTGGTCAAACAGGCCAAGGACAACAAGGTTGGACTCGCGCAGGTCGAAGCCGACCGGCTGAATCGGCTGGTCGGCAAGAATGCCAATCACCAGGGCGTCGTCGCCCGCGTCAAGCCGGTTGCACTCACCCATTCGCTCGATGAAGTGCTGGAAAACATCAAAGGCCCGCCACTGCTGCTCATCCTCGACGGCATCACCGATCCGCACAACCTCGGCGCCATCATGCGTTCGGCCAATGCCTTTGGTGTGCATGCCGTCATCGCCCCGAAAGACAACGCTGTCGGCATCAACGCCACAGTGGAAAAAGTCGCCTCGGGCGCTGCCGAAACCGTACCCTACATCATGGTCACCAACCTGTCGCGTACCATCGAAGAGCTCAAGGAACACAACATCTGGGTGATCGCCACCGACATGGACGGCGAGCTGCCCTTGTCCAAAATTGACCTCAAAACCGGTATCGCCTGGGTGCTCGGCGCCGAAGGCACGGGCATCCGCCGCCTGGTCAAGCAGAACTGCGATCAGGTCGCGCGCATTCCCATTGGCGGCACAGTGGAAAGCCTCAACGTCTCGGTGTCGGCGGCGCTGTGCTTGTATGAGACGGTGCGGCAGCGCAATTTGTGATTCCTCTTTGATTCCTGGATTGCTGGCGGCGGCGCCATGAATACGTCTTTGCTTCTGTGGAGCCTGCTGTTCAGCTCGATCGGGCTTGGCTTTTTCCTCTACGGAAAGAAGCAGAAGGCGGTCATTCTTCTGTTCAGCGGGCTGGGGCTGATGATCCACCCATATTTCGTTTCCAACACGCTACTGCTTGCCGCAATTGGGGTTGCGCTCATGGCGCTGCCTTACTTCGTCAGGATTGAGTGGTATCAACGCATGAAGGCATTGCCAGGTTTTCACGTTGATTGTTTCCGGCCGCATATCAAAAACGGCGATGAGCTTGTATGGATACAGTAGCGGTTATCGACTTTGAAACAACCGGCCTGTCGCCAGCCATGGGCGACCGGACGACCGAGGTGGCGGTTGTGATCGTGGATAACGGAAAAATCGTCGATCGTTACCA
>CAYGMS010000507.1:0-1890 GCA_964350905.1 uncultured Thiobacillus sp.
GCAGATTGTTCTGGCCTTCACCGGCATCCCGTATCCAGACTGCCAGTTCCAGCAGGATGCCATTATCGGCAAACTCTTTCAGCAGCACCTTAGGCAGATTGTCGGGCTCATCGAGAATCACCCGGCGCTGCGCGCGAGCCGCCTCCAACATCAATGCCTCGGCCCGCTCCAGATCCGTTCCGTAGGACACCTGCATCGGCAGCGCAATGCGGACGTTGGGTTTGGACAGCGAATGATTGATTACAGTCTGCGCGATCAGCATTTCATTGGGGATGATGCTTTCGGTGCCGTCGAGCGCTTTCAGCAGCGTGTAACGTGTATTAATCTGGCTGACTTCACCATATTTGTTGTCAACCGTGACCAGATCGCCGATCCGCACCGACCGGTCCAGCAAGATGATGAAGCCGGAGATGTAATTGCTGGCGACCTTCTGCAGGCCAAAACCAATACCCACGCCCAGCGCCCCGCCGAATACCGACAGCACGGTGACATCAATCCCCACCGCCGGCAGCGCCACCAGTACGGCCAGAACCAGAAACACGGTGCGGGCGGCTTTCGACAGCGCCATGCGCAGCGACAGATTCATCTGCGTGACCTTCATCAGGCGGCTCTCGACCACCCGTGCCAGCATCAACGCAACGATGATCGCCACCACAATCACCACTGCGGCCTGGAACAGCAGCCACAGCGAGAAGCGATGGCCACCCGACTGAAACGACAGCGCTTCCATGGCCGCGTAGATGCGCGGGCGCAGCCCCGTGATGTGCAGCGCAAATGCGCCCCAGATCAACCAGGCGACTGCCCGTTCCCATAGCCTGAGCGATTCACGTGGCTCAAATATGTAGCGCAACGCATAAATGACCAGCCGGACCCCCACCAATGCCAGCAGCAGAGGCACGGCCAGATTCAGAAGATGCGTATTGGTCAGCCAGATTCCCACAATATCGCGCCCTATCAACAGCGCCAGCAACATGAAGAGCGGAAATTCCACCCGGCGTATTCCCGCGTGCCCGGCTGACCACACGCTATCCGTTTGCTCCAGATACGGTCTGAGCAGCCGCATCACGCCCCAGGCTGCCAGCCCGCAGACCGCCAGCACACCTAATTGCCACAACAGGACGACATCCTGGCTTTCGTCAATCAGACGCGTCAGGAGATTGTCGAAGGGGATGGTTTGCATCAAGGCTAGAAATTATGGGTAAGCTGGGCAGAAAGGATGTCGACTGAGGCATCGTAGGTGCCGGCCAGGGGGACGCTACTTTCAGTGATGCGCGCATCTTTTACAAACAAGTGGGCATAGCCAACATCAATCGTGCTCTTGTCGGACAAGCGGTATTGCGCGCCAAAGGAAAGCCAGGTTCGACTTTCGTCTGGAATACGCACCGTGCGAAATGCGTCGGATACCGGAGTTTCGTCATATGCCACCCCACTACGCAGGGTCACTTTGTCATTCAGGCGATAGTTGACGCCCACTGAATAACGATAGCTATCGCTCCAGTTTTCCGGCGTCACGCTCAGCGTGGTGCCGGCAGCACTCACGATGCGAAGTTCAGCAAAATCGCTCCAGCCGGTCCAGGTGATATCGGCCAGCAATTCCCAACGCGGATTCAGTTTATGAAACAGGCTTAGTGATGCCGAGTCTGGTAGAACCACGTCGGCAAATACAGGGTCAACTGTTACCACTCCATTAATCTTAAGATTTCCCTCCAGCGTGTGGTCAACTTCTGAACGGTAGGCAAGACCTATGCGTGTTGTCTCATTCAATTGCCACAAGGCGCCCAGGTTGAAACCCCAGCTAAAGTCATCGCCCTTGACCACGCCAATATCGGGAGGAAGCCCAGCATCGGTGGCGTTACTGAGCGTCGCTTCCGCGTACTGAACACTCAGGCC
>CAYGMS010000508.1:0-1888 GCA_964350905.1 uncultured Thiobacillus sp.
CGCAGGCGCTGAAGGTGCGCGACCAGCGCCAGCAGGTATTGGCGTCCAACATCGCTAACGCCGACACGCCCAACTACAAGGCGCGCGACCTGGATTTCAAGACCACACTGCAAGGCGCACTCAAGGGCTCGGCCGCATCCGGTGGCGTTGCCATGGCCACCACGGCGCCCGGGCATTTGAAGGGCAACCCTGGCATGGCCGCCAACGCGAATCTGCAATACCGCAATCCCGCGCAGGGCAACATCGACGGTAACACGGTGGACATGGATGCCGAGCGCGCAGCCTTTGCAGAAAACACCATTCACTACGAATTCAACCTGACGCGCCTGGGCCAGCAGATCAAAGGCTTGCTGGCCGCGATTCAGGGATAAGGAGCCAGACGCATGTCTCTATTCGATATTCTCAACGTGGCCGGTTCGGCCATGAATGCCCAGTCGCAGCGGCTGAACGCCGTTGCCAGCAACCTGGCCAATGCCGATAGCGCAACCAGCGCCAATGGCGAGGCCTACAAGGCCAAGCAGGTGGTGTTTTCCGCCACACCCGTGGGCGAAAACGGCGCGACCGGCGTGAATGTGGCGGCAGTGGTCGAGGATCAGTCGCCGATGCGGGTGGTGTACGACCCCAAGAATCCGCTCGCTGATGAGAAGGGCAATGTGACCATGCCCAACGTCAATGTCGTCGAGGAAATGGTCAACATGATTTCTGCCTCGCGCTCGTATCAATCCAACGTGGAAATGATGAACACCACGAAAACCCTGTTGCTCAAGACCCTGACGCTGGGTCAGTGATCAGCCTGAACGATTAATCAAGGACATGCCATGACAACAGTACAAGACAGCAGCAATGTCACCAGCTTGTTTGGAGCAGGATCAACGAGTGCAACCAAGAGCAGTGCTCAGGAAACGGAGGATCGTTTTCTGGCCCTGCTGGTTGCGCAAATGAAAAACCAGGACCCGCTGAATCCGCTGGATAACGCGGAAGTGACCAGCCAGATGGCCCAGCTGTCCACGGTGCAGGGCATCGAGGACATGAACAGCAAGATGGAAGCGCTGGCGGCCAGCCTGGGGCCCAATCAGATGTCGCAGGCGGCCGGTCTGATTGGACACGGTGTGCTGGTGCCGGGCGATACGCTCAATCCTTCTCAATACCAGGATGTCATGGGCTTTGACTTGTCGCGGCCGGCCGACAGCGTCAACCTCAGTATTCACGATGCATCGGGCAATCTGGTTCGCAGCCTGAATCTGGGCCCCCGCGATGCGGGCGTGAACGCGCTGGCCTGGGATGGCCTGACCAACACGGGGGCCACGGCTGCCGCAGGTGAGTATCGATTCTCGGTCGAAGCCGTTCAAGGCGGACAAGCCGTCAGCAACACCCTTTTGAACCTGAACGTGGTGAGCAGTGTTTCGCAAAACAGCCAGGGTGTGCAGCTCAATCTGGCAGACAACAAGAGTGTGGGTTACGCCGATATCCGGCAAATTTTCTGAGTTGATCAGAGTCGGTCTGGTGTGATCCACCAGCAGTCTTCACTAAGGAGCAGAACATGAGTTTTCAGCAAGGTTTGAGCGGTCTCAATGCCGCAGCCAAGAATCTGGATGTCATCGGCAACAACGTGGCAAACTCCGGCACGATCGGGTTCAAGCAGTCGCAGGCCCAGTTTGCCGACGTCTACGCCAACTCGCTGACCGGGGCGGGCGGCGCGCAGGTCGGCATCGGCACCAAGTTGGCGCAGATTGCCCAGCAATTTACTCAGGGCAACATTACGGCCACCAACAACCCGCTCGACATGGCGGTCAACGGCGGTGGCTTCTTTCGCATGGACAACAACGGCGAGATCGGCTACCAGCACAACGGCCAGTTTCAGCTCGACAAGAACGGCTACATCGTCAAC
>CAYGMS010000509.1:0-1883 GCA_964350905.1 uncultured Thiobacillus sp.
TTTTTTACGGGGCCCTGCTCTCGGTCATCATGTCCACCGCCTCCGGCACCCTGCTCGCGCCGTCCGTCACCATCTCGGAAAACATCATCAAGGAATTCATGCCACATCACCGCATGAGCCAGAAGAGCTTGCTGTGGATCACCCGTACGGTCGTCATCGCCTTTGCCGGCCTAGTGGTGTTTTACTCACTGTGGTCACTGCAAACCGAAACCAGCATCCACCAGATGGTAGAAAACGCCTACAAGGTCACCCTGGCCTGCGCTTTTGTCCCGTTGGTGGCGGGGTTGTACTGGAAGCGGGCCAACAATCTGGGAGCAGGATTGTCGATCATATTGGGACTAGCTACGTGGATTGCGATGGAATTCATCGCCCCTGAGGCCGCTTTTCCACCGCAGTTCGCAGGGTTGATTGCCAGTGCATTGGGAATGGCTGCTGGGAGTGTACCGGCAACCCCACGACGAAGCTGAATGTCGGGAATTTTTACATATTGGTGTTAAAGACCCAAGCTGGCAATTCCAATTCAAACACTAAGAGTTTGATGTAAAACACAATTAACCGTTCTCACGAAATCTTGGCACGTCCTGTGCTTTGTCATACTCAAAAGAAGGAATGCTCGGTTCAGAGGCGTGTGAAATCGTTTCTCAAACCTGTTTTCTACACTATTTAATTTACATTTCATAACACTTGGAGAACAGCATGAAATTCAAAATGAAATTCAAAAAACTCGCCGCTGCTACTGCGGTCAGCATGTTGTGCCTGAGTTCAGCCGCTCAAGCCCTCATCCTTACCGACATCATCTTTATCGTTGACGAATCCGGCTCGATGGGCACGGTCCAGACCAACCTGCGGAATAACATCGGCCTGTTTGCAAGCACGCTGACAGGTACCGGGCAAGTCGACGCCCAGTACGGCCTGGTGGGCTATGGCAACAGTTCTGTTGTCCCCCGCATGTTGACCAACCTGACTTCAGCAGCCAGCTTCGCCACTGCGGCACAGGGTCTGTTAATCAATGGGGGCACCGAGCCGGCCTACACCGCCTCGGCTTTTGCCCTTAATGCACTTGACAACCAGACGAGTCTGTTTAACTTCCGTACCAATGCTGTCAAGAACATCATCATCTTCACCGACGAGCCCTCCAACGGTGATACTGCTGCTCGCGGCACGGTGGGGGGTTCGGCTGTCACGTTCTCTATCGTCGACGGGCTTCTGAGTAGCAACAACGCCCTGTACAACGCGGCGCTGTCCGGCACCAGCACCATTAACTCAATCGGGGGGCTGGCCACGGGCAACAATGGGCAGGTGTTTAATCTGAGCTTGTTCAATACCACGAATCAGACTGTCATTACCCAGTTCGTGACTGATTTTGCTACCGCAAAACTCCAGGAAACCATCGATTTTTGCGCAGCAAACCCGAACTTGCCCGAATGTCAAAATACAGGTGGCAACGTACCTGAACCAGGTGTAATGGCTTTACTAGGTATTGGTCTCCTTGGCCTTGGCGTGATGCGTCGCCGCAAATCAGCCTGATTAATCGTCCGCGTAATGAAAAACGGCGCCCAATTAGGCGCCGTTTTTCATGGAAGTCTGTGCTACCACTCAACGCAAATACCCCTCATATTCCAGTTTGAGCAGAATTTGCTGCACAGCCTCATCAATATTCCGTCCGGTCGTATCGATCGCCAATTCCGGGTTCTCGGGAATTTCGTAAGGATCCGAGACACCGGTAAATTCCGGAATCAAACCTGCACGCGCCTTGGCGTAAAGGCCTTTGCAGGCGCGTGATTCGCAGGTGACGATAGGGGTGGCAACGTGGATTTCGACAAATCCACCCACTGCTTCAATCATGGCGCGCACATCGCGCCGGGTCTGATGATAGGGGGCAA
>CAYGMS010000510.1:0-1880 GCA_964350905.1 uncultured Thiobacillus sp.
TCGTCGTCCGTCGACGTGTAAATGCTGGTGGTTGCCACGCTGGCGTGTCCGAGCAGGCGCTGGATCATGTTGACCGGCATCGTCTCTGCGGAATGTGCGCCGCGCGTGTGTCTCAGCCAGTGCGTCGAGGCTTTCGCCATCTTTTTGGCATCGTCATGATGCCCCTGCGTGGCAAGCTCCGCAGCCGCTTCCCTGAAGAACGCCTTCAAGGCCTTGTACAGCGTCGTGGGATCCAGGGTGCCCGTATCCTGCCCAAGCCGCAGCCGGGCGATCATGGGAATGTCTCCAGGATTATCCAGCGGGTCGGCATTCAGGCCCCGCCAGGCCAGGTAATCGCGTAATGCATCCATCACCATGCCGGGCATCGGGACTGCCCGCCATTTGCCACCCTTGCCGAGCACTTTCAGCATCCAGCGGACACCCAGGTCACGCTTGAGCGGGACCGAATAGAGTCTCCCCAGGCGGGCATCCACCAGTTCGGTGAGCCGTAGCCCCGTGGCATAGGCGAAGGGGAGTACGAAGCGCAAGCGCCGGACGGATTCGTCCATAGGCTGCCTGTGCAGATATTCCATGAGAAATGCCCACTGGCTGCGTGTGAACGCGTGCGTCAGTTCCAAATCAGGCGCGGTGGCCACGTCCATCACCCGCTGTGGCGGCGGCACGCCGTCCCATGGATTGCTGTCGAGGTAACGCACCTTGGCAAGCCACTCGAACAGGGATTTGAGGATGGTGTGGGCCTGGATTTGGCTGCGCAGCGAGGCAGCTCCTTCGAATGGCCGCCAGTTGGCCGACCAGCGCGGTGTGCTGCGTTTTCCCATCCATTCAGCCTGGGGAAGGCGCCATGGCCATGCCGCGGGCAATGTGCGGCCGAGCCCGCCCAGCCAATCCCGGTAAGCAACGGCATCCTCGATCGACAGCGACGACAGGGCGCATCCGCGCTCCATCACTGACCAGATCAGGAGGCGCTCTGCCTCGCGGCGATAGGCGCGCTCGGTATGCGGATTCGACGCGCGCGCTTTCAGCCAGGCCTGGATCGCCTGATAGTCATTTTCAGCGGCGATGCGGCTGCGGCCGAGGCATCGGTTCTCGCCAACCGAGCCGTCCAGATCCGCCGGCGTCGAGAACGACTCCAGCGGCATGATGGCGGTGGCTGAGGGCCGGGTCAGTTCGATCGGCGACAACGACCGCAGCGGGGCAAGACCCTGCGGCGCCATGACACCCAGACTGCCTTCGTGGGTGGCAAGCCAGGTCACCAGCCGGCGCGCTCCTTTTTCGCCGAGGCGGGGGACGGATACCCACCAGCGGTAGCCCTGCGTGCGGACGCGCTGATGCAGCGCCTCGATGGTGGGGACGCCGGCGAGGATGAGCCTGGCAGCAAGTCGATCGTCAAACCAGGCGGCAACCGGATCCTGCGGCTGCGGGTCGGTGGCGAGTAGTTCCTCCACCCACACCAGCGCCGCCAGTTGGCGCTCGACCAGACGGGCGTAGCGTCTCGCGCGGCGGTCGATGCTCTGCGGATAGGCCTCGACGTACATCGCGGCCAGTTCCTTCTCCGAATAGAAGTGATCGGGGTCGTGTGCTTCGCGGAAGGTTTCGAGCGAGGGGAGGGCGGTCGTCGACCGTACTGCCTCGGGCAGGATGCCGAGCGGCAGGCGCAGCAGCCGGGCCAGCGCATGTCGGCCATGCCGGCGGGCAGCCATCGTCAGAGTTTGCTGGATCCAGGCCAGCGTGGAGCGCGCGATGCGCTGATCGAGGCCGGATTCGAGATAGCGGTCCGCTGCGACCTTGAGGTCGAGGCCCTGCAGCCAGCCGCGGTAGAAGGCGAGGTGGTGACGCCCGATTTTGCGAGTGGATTCCATGGCTAACTGGCTGAAATCAAG
>CAYGMS010000511.1:0-1850 GCA_964350905.1 uncultured Thiobacillus sp.
GACTTCCTTGAAACCTGATAATCCAAACATAGGGGCAACCCTTCCGTCATGCGCAAACAAATTAGAACTTGCTAATATACGATAAAGTGCGGGACGTGCCAAGCTTGGCCCACGCAGCAGAACCATCAGCAGCGCTGGGCGCCGTGATACAGGTTCACTACGTGGCGCGCTTCCGCGAAAAACAACCAGCGCTCAACCGCCGCCCCGGCGAGTCCTGCCACGACCGCAACCATAGCGGCTATTTGTTCGCCCTGCTGGCCGAACACCCAAACCATCATCAGCCCGGGCAGCACAAAGCCCAATACAAAAACCACGATCTTGAGCAGGCTGGCCTGCTGGCGGGCCACCTGAAAACCGAACTCCTGGGTCAGGAAGGTGCCATGGGTATGGCCGGTATCGAGCAGTTTCACCTTGGCGCGGGTCAAGCCGGTTGCCGTGTTGATCGTCGGCGTGAGGCCGGGGCTGCGGATCCAGAAATAGTAAATCGCCTTCAGCACGGCGGCGATCGAGATAATCAGGGCTGACATCGCGATATAGGGCGTGGTGTCGAGGCCGGCGCCCACCGCCCCCAGCAACAGCAGCAGGCTGCCGCTGGCATAGCCCAATGCCAGGTAATTGGCGGGAACCAGCGGTGTGTTCCACTGGCGGATGGTTTTCAGGCAGGCGTAGATCATGCCGGTGGAGAACACCGTGATCCAAGCCAGCACGGCAGTCAGGAAACCAAAGAGCTCGCGCAGCCACAACGGTGCGTCAAACCAGATACTGGCCAGATAAATCAGCGCCAGCGGCATGAACACCATGGCAAACACGCCTTCGCGCGATAGCCAGGAGGTACGAAACCGGGTGAAAGCGCGCCAGGCGTTTTTCGGATTGGCGAGATGAAAGGTCGATGACAACAAGCCGAACACGACCAGCCCCATGGCCATGAGACCGCCAATAATCAACTGTTCACGGCTAAAACCGCCGCCCAGTTTGAAAACATCAGCAATGAAGAGCAGCGAAAACAGGCCAAAGCCCGCGCCCGACGCAACGGTAAAAAAGATGACTGAGAAAGCGGGATGCATGGATTCTCCTGGCGCGAATAAGGTGGGCGCGTGATTTAACGGCGTACCAGTTTGTTGGCAAACTGCTTGATGCTTTCCTTCAGGCCGCCCTTGGACTGGGGTTCAACCGGAATCACCGGCTTGCTGCGCGGGGGCAGATAGCGGTTGGTGGGGTTGTAGTTCAACTCCGGCATCAAGCCGAATCCGCTACGCTCACGCACGGTACGCGACACGGCCGAATCGGGATCATCAAAGTCACCAAACATGCGGGCGTGCGCCGGACAAGTCAGTACGCATGAGGGCTGGCGCTCTTCGACCGGCAGT
Source organism: uncultured Thiobacillus sp. (assembly GCA_964350905.1). Taxonomy (GTDB): domain Bacteria; phylum Pseudomonadota; class Gammaproteobacteria; order Burkholderiales; family Thiobacillaceae; genus Thiobacillus. The sequence continues at coordinate 1,368 of CAYGMS010000511.1, forward strand.
TTCTGATCGTAGATGCGGTCGACGCACAGGGTGCACTTCTTCATGGTGCCACTGGAGCGATCGAGTTCGCGCGCACCGTAGGGACAGGCCCACGAGCAGTAGTTGCAGCCCATGCACTTATCCTGATCGATCAGCACGATGCCGTCCTCGGGGCGCTTGTACGAAGCGCCAGTCGGACACACGGTCACACAGTCTGCATCCTCGCAATGCATGCATGACATCGGGAAGTTGACCGTCTTGTTGTTCGGATACTCGTCCATTTCATAATGGCGAATCCGGTTGAACCACACACCCGATGGCTCGGCGCCATAGGGCTGGTAGTCGGACAACGGGCCGATGGTGCCGGAGGCGTTCCATTCCTTGCAGGCGATGGCGCAGGCATGACAGCCCACGCACACGTCGAGGTCGATGACCAGTCCAAGTCTCATAGATTTATTCGCTCTGTTTTCTTCGCTGCCGGACGTTGCTGCTCAGTTTTTCTCG
>CAYGMS010000512.1:0-1849 GCA_964350905.1 uncultured Thiobacillus sp.
CTACCGCATGATTCGCGATGGCGACCGCATCCTGCTCGGCTTGTCGGGCGGCAAGATTCGCTGTCGCTACTGCACACCCTGCATCATCTGCAACAGAAAGCACCGGTGAAATTCGAGTTGCTGGCCTGTACGGTCGATCCGCAATCGGATCAATACGACCCGTCGCCGCTCACCGCCTACATGGCTGATCTGGGCGTGCCCTACTTTCTCGAATCGCAGCCGATTCTGGCCGAAGCGCAAAAGACCCTGACCAAGGGTTCCGACTCCTACTGCGCGTATTGCTCGCGCATGCGACGCGGCATTCTGTATCGCGTTGCCCGCGAACAGCACTGCAATGTCGTTGCGCTGGCGCAGCACCTGGACGACCTGGCCGAAACCTTGATGATGTCGATGCTGTTTGGCGGCAAGTTGCGCACCATGTCGCCGCATTACCTCAACGACGTGGGCGACCTGCGCATCATCCGCCCGTTTGTCTATGCGCGCGAACGCCAGACCCGCGCCTTTGCACAGGATGCCGGACTGCCGGTCATTTTTGAGAACTGCCCCGCCTGTTTTTCCAAGCCGCAGCAGCGCTATGCGATGAAGCAGATGCTGGCCGAGCAGGAAAAAAACCATCCACGCATCTTCAACAGCATGCTCACCGCGATGCGCCCGCTGATGGGTGAACCACCGGCCTGATTTCCAGCAACCGCCATTTCCCCGTAGAATCAACCCATTGTTTTAGTTGATGTTTCCACACAGAGATCAAGGTTATGACGGCTTCTTTCATCCCCCCCAAGCGCATCCTCATGGGCCCCGGCCCCTCCGACGTGCCGCAGCGCATCCTCGATGCCATGGCGCGCCCGACCATCGGCCATCTCGACCCCGCCTTCGTCGATCTTATGGAGCAAATCAAATCGATGCTGCGGATAGCCTTCCAGACCGAGAATGCGCTGACCTTCCCGGTCTCCGCACCCGGTTCAGCCGGGATGGAAATGTGCTTCGTCAACCTGGTCGAGCCCGGCGACAAGGTGATCGTGTGCCGCAACGGCGTGTTCGGCGGACGCATGCTGGAAAACGTCAAGCGCACCGGCGGCGTGCCGGTGGTGGTCGACGATGCCTGGGGTGCGCCGGTCGATCCGCAGAAGGTGCGCGAGGCACTCAAGGCCAATCCCGATGCCAAGGTACTGGCGTTCGTCCATGCCGAAACCTCGACCGGCGCACAAAGTGACGCCGAAACGCTCGCCAGGATCGCGCAGGAATTCGGCGCGCTCACCATCATGGACTGCGTCACCAGCCTCGGTGGCACCCCGGTCTATATGGACAAATGGGGCATCGACGCTGTGTATTCCGGCAGCCAGAAATGTTTGTCGTGCACACCGGGCCTGTCGCCAGTGTCGTTTTCCGAGCGCGCCATCGCCCGCATCAAGGCACGCACCACCACGGTTCAAAGCTGGTTCCTCGACCTGAATCTAGTGCTCGGCTACTGGCAGTCGGCTGGCAAGCGCACCTACCACCACACCGCGCCGGTCAATCCGATGTATGGCCTGCACGAAGCACTGGTAATTCTGGAAGAAGAAGGCCTGGAAAACGCCTGGGCACGCCACCGCAGCATGCACGAAAAGCTCAAGGCCGGGCTCGAAGCCATGGGCCTGCGCTACGTGGTGGAAGAATCCGCCCGGCTGCCGCAGTTGAACAGCATCTACGTACCGGATGGCGTCGACGAAGCCGCGGTCCGCGCCCGCCTGCTCAGCGAATTCAACCTGGAGATCGGCGCTGGCCTCGGCGACATGTCCGGCAAGATCTGGCGCATTGGATTGATGGGCTATTCGGCCAAGCAGGAAAATGTCGACTACTGCCTGAAGGCGCT
>CAYGMS010000513.1:0-1840 GCA_964350905.1 uncultured Thiobacillus sp.
CATCCCCCCCTCTCATCTGATGCCGACGCGCAGCTTTGCTGCCTTGGTACGCAAGTGCTTCTGTTGAGCTTTTGTTGGGGTGCGGCTGACGCTTACCAGTCCGGAACTGCTGATCTCCCATGCGAATGCCTGGGCAACCTCGTTGCAGGTGTCCTTCAGCGCTCTTAGCGCTGGGATGAGGCTCTTGTCGCGCCAGTCCAGGATGGCTTTGTGGCGCTCGGCGTCTGTCATCGCGCTTTCTCCAGTCTCGCTGCCACAGAGTTTGTGCAGCGTCTCGGCCTTGATCGGAAACGGCGCGGCGTGCGTCGAATAAAAACCGTGGAGCCATTGTGCCAACGGGTGGCCACGCAGAGCATGGCGTATGCGCCAGTCAACCTGTGTCCATCCGTCCCTGCCGAAAATGGCCTTCATACGCGGGTTGAGGATCAGAATGTGGCGGCCGCTGCGTTCGTCTCGAAAGTACTCTTCGACCAGTGAGCCGCCGTAAGCATAAGGGCCTTGCTTGATCTCGACCGTCGTCGCAGAAAGGCGTGCGAGCACATTCTTGAGCCACTCCCGATCACTCTTGCCTATGCTCTCCCCGCGAAGTCCGCCGCGACCGATCAGGCGAAGAAAGCCTTTTTCGGTGAACTCGATGCGACTGCCAAGTGTGATGCCCTGAGCCAGGTGTAGCGCGCCTTCCCACACGTCAAGGTCAGACTGGTCAAGCCGTGGCCCTGTGTAGACGATGTTTACACCCTCGACCGATGCAATGGGTTCGCGCTGTAGGTACTTTCGTTTACCGCGTTTGATCGCGCCGAATAGAGCTGATCGAAGCACGCCGTTTGGTACGCCGCGCATTGGTTCCGGCCACAGCGGCAACTGCGCTGGCGCGGCAAGAATGCGCTCTGTGTTCCGCTGGCGGATGTGTTCAAGAAAGTCTGAGGATGCGGATGGCGCGCGTGACCCGTCTGCGCCCACCATTGAGGCGTCCATCGCTTAACTCCCGGTTTGAACGTGCGACTCTTCGGTGTTGGCTTGGCTAGTGCGTTGTCGCTGCCTGGCGACCTGCTCGGCTTTTGTCGGGCGTCCACGCCTTGGCTTGGCCTCCTCCTGTAAGCAAGGCGTGCCGTGTTCACCCGCAACGTGTTGAGCAAGCCACCGCTCCACGTCATCAATGCGCCAAAGGAGACGTTTTGTGCCGGGAAGCCGACAAATAGGAGGGAGGGACTGCGGATTGCGTGTGGAGTCGCTGCGGATGCTGGCAACGGATTTATGAAGGCATTGTGCAAGTTGATCGACCGTCAGAAGGACGGTCGCAACCGTAGCGACAGGTGTCTGTCTCATTTCGATAACCCAATAGCACGGCTAGGGTCATCAAGCAGTTACGCCGGAGGACTACTTGGTATTGACCTGGGCGACACCGAGGCCCGGCCTTTGGAGTGTGAAATCACGATGTCAAAGCGAACAGCAAGTTGCTGGGCTGCTAAGGCATCGAACCAACTGCGTAGAACGCAGTTGGCCGGTAATTGACCTAGGCGACACCGAAGCCCGGCCTTTATGTAGTGAAGTCACGGCGTCAAAACTACGCGTGCCCGATTACGCTTAGGCCAGTAAAAGTCTACCAGCAATGTCGTGCAATGTCATGCGCGTGGCGCGAGCCTGGCTAAGCCACACCCGCCACAAATTTGCCACACATACACTGCAAATATCTGCACTACAAAGCAAAACAACGCTTCACACTGCAAGGCATAATGTGTTGTCAGCATTGGGCTTTTTGGTTGCTTCGGTGAGGGTGTAATCAATGACCTCCGCATTGCGAACGCGGCGCTCTCCCAGCTGAGCTACCCCCCCGGATGTG
>CAYGMS010000514.1:0-1840 GCA_964350905.1 uncultured Thiobacillus sp.
GGCTTGATCGTAGTTTGTTTGACCCCATGTGCTATATCTTCCGAACCATGTTACGCCCATGAATACGACATCAATCTCGGGATGCTGGTCGAGTATGTCGAGCGCGCGCTCAAGATAGCGGGGTGCGTAGCAGTCGTCGTCATCCAGAAATGCGAGAATCTCACCTCGTGCACTCTGAATACCTGTGTTCTTTGCTGCGGCACCACCCTGTGCCGTGTCATGGCGAAAAATGCGTATCCGTACATCCTTCGGGCTGAATTCAACAGCAGGGCTGGATGCGTCATCCACGATGACGGCTTCCCAGTCTGGAAATGTCTGACCATGCAAGCTGGTTAGCGCCTCGCGCAGCAGGTCAGGCCGGTTGTGGGTTGGAAGGATGACGGATACCCGAGGCTGGGTGAATGTGCTCATGGGCTCTGCCCAGTCATCCACTCGACAAGAGAAAGATGCAGGGTTTGTGCAACATCCGGGTGTTGAGTAAGCACATCTGTCTTGCACTCAGGATCAGCTTCCACGTCAAATAGCCGCAGCAATACACCGTCTTTGAGCGGTTGATACACGAGTTTCCAACGCCCCCGACGGATCATGCGGTCCTTGGCGGCAAGAATGGCCTCACAGTATTCAGGCTTGATCGCGAGGGTTCCACTGGAGCGATCAGGCACTTCCAGTAGCTCCAGCAGATTCGGATAGCGCAGGTGCGTGTCGGGCAAGCCGGGAATGTCGGCAATCCAGATACCGGTTTCGTTGAAGGCATCAAGGTCCGGGCAATCTCCATCAGAGGTGAAGCAGTTCACCAGGGAGGCCCCTTCAATGTTGGCCGGTACGGGGATATTGGCAAGCTCAAGTAAGGTGGGCGCCAGATCAATGGACCGCACTACCGTATCCACTGTTCCGCATGCGGCATGGCGAGGGTCACGGATCACAAGCGGAATGCGTGGACTGAAATCACCCACTGCCGAGTTTCCCTGTCCCCAGGTGTCATGTTCGAAAAACTCCATGCCGTGATCGGAATAAACCACAACAATGGTGTTGTCTGCGAGTCCGCACATTTCGAGGTGCGTCAGCATTTTCCCCACCTCGTCGTCAAATTGGGCCACACAGCCATCGTACAGATCGAGGATTTGGTCGAGATCGAATTCCTCCTTTGGCGCACCTTGCCGGCGAATGATCTCGAATGGGTCGGTAAGCTGCGCCATCGCAAACTTGGACTCACCTGCATAGCCCGGGTTGGTGAAGCGTGTGTACCACGGCCATTCAGACGCAAAAGGGGGGTGCGTGGTTGAGTAAAACACATTCAGGAAAAAAGGCTGCGCCTCTTCTGCCAGGCGCGACACCAGGCGGCGTGCACGCTTGCCCAATGGCTGGGTCAGGGGAACGCCGCCCAGATAATACAATTCAGGCAGGAGCATGCGCCCCAACCGGTTATGCATGAACAAAGATACAAACAAGCGCAGGTCCTTGGGGCCCTGGCGTATCAGATACTTAAGGTTCCACTGGTCTTCTGGTAGATTGGTGTAATCGAATCCGAATGAGTACTTTCCCAGATCGGCCCCACACCAATCCGAAATGGCGGCAGTGCGGTATCCGGCCTGTTTGAGTTGGGTCGGCAGGGCATCCACTTTCAGGCGCGTGTTTTCATCGCTGGCAAAATTATCGCGGATGCCATGTGTATGCGGCCAGGTGCCGGTGAGCATGGAAATCAGGCTCGGTGCAGTGCGTGCACATGGTACGTAACAGTTGGCAAACAGGGTACCGGATGTCGCCAGCTGATCAATGTGCGGTGTCAGCGCACGGTGATAACCGAGCGTACCCAGGCGGTCTGCGCGCAGCGTGTCGGAGC
>CAYGMS010000515.1:0-1834 GCA_964350905.1 uncultured Thiobacillus sp.
CAGTTTGCACGGGCTTGCCCGGATAGAGCCCGGCGAGCAGGGTCTGGTAGTTCGATAACTGCGGACGATGGCGTTCGGCCAGATGCGCGTCCGTCAGGCCGAGGCTGTCGTCGCCGGTTTTATAGTCGATAACCCACACGGCATCGTCGAATTCCACCACGCGGTCGAGGCGTTGCATGTGGCCATTTGCATCCAGCAGCGCCAGTTCGTTGTGCGCATTTTGATACTGCAGCGGGTCGAAAAATTGCGCCAGATGCGGCAGCGCCAGCAGCGCGCGGGCACCGGCTTCAATGCGCTTGAGTTCAGCGGCCATGCCCAGCCGGCTAGCCAGCGTGGGCAGGTCGCGCGGCGCACCTGGTGGCGCATGGTGTTCGAGGCAGGCATGAAACAGCTCACCGCTGGCTGCAGCCGGATTGACCGGCGCAGGCGCCAGCCGTTGTCCGATAGCGGGGGCGTTGATGCGCGGCAGCGCCTTGGCCAACGGCTCGTCCCCTGCCTTGCTGGCCAGGGGCAAGTCAGCCGGCAGCGCCATACCCTGCCATGCCGCATCGACGCGTTGCAGCCAGGCGCTTTTATCAGCCGCGCCGCTCACGATCAGCGCCTGTTCGGCGCGAGTGAGCGCCACATAGAGCAGGTTGTCGGATTCGCGCTGCGTCAGCTCGGCTTCCTCGGTAAACCAAGGTTCACGCCAGGCGCCGCGTTCGTCCTGCTTGCCGAACAGCGAAAAATGCGCGGGCCGGGGCGCTTCGGGTGGCCACGGTGCCAACACGCCATAGCTGTCGCCGCGCGCGTGGTCGCTGCCGCCGAGCAGCCAGACGATTGGCGCTTCCAGGCCCTTGGCGCCATGGATGGTCAACAGCCGCACCGCATTTTCACCGTCGGCCGCGAGGCCCTCGCCGGGCGCGGCATCGGCGTCATCGACGAGCGAAGCCAGCTCGCGGATGAACCCGGCCAGCGTCGGATAGCGGCCGCCGTCCTGTGTCAGCGCCAGTTGCATGAAGGCGCGCAGGTTGGCCGCGATTTGCGGGCGCATGGCGATGGGCACCGCAGCGGCATAACGCGCTTCGAGGTCGCCCTCAAAGTAAATGTGGTCGAGCAGATCATGCACCGGCAGCGTGCCGATGCGTGCGCGCCAGTGGGTGAGCAGACGCACGGCACGGGCCAGCGTGGCGGGACAATCGACCTGACCACCCAACGCGACGAGCCGTTCCCAGCCGCGTGGCGCATCGGCCGAGGGGGCGAACACGGCCAGCAGATCGGCATCGCTGCAGTCGAAAATCGGGCTTTTCAGGATATGGGCCAGCTTCAGATCGGCGTGCGGCAGCAGCAGGGTTTCCAGCAGCGCAATCAGATCCTGCGCTTCCAGCGCATGGAGCAGGCCACCGCGGCGCGACGTGATGAAGGGAATGCCCGCCGCCTCCAGCGCACGCTCGTACAGGTGCAGATGGGTGCGTTTCTTCACCAGCGCCATCACGTCGCCGGCACACGCCGGGCGGGACTGTTTTGTTCCCTTGTCCACCACGCTCCAGTGTCCCAGCACCTCATCGTGCAACACCCGCGCAAAGGTCTGCGCCTCGACATGCACCGCCTTGTCGTCGGCTTCTGGCAAGGGTGTGGTGAGCGGGTTACGGAGTCCGAATGTGGCACTGGATTCGGTCTTTTCCACGTGTATCGGCAGACAGCGCAACGCACCGGGGCGGGCTTCATTGGCCGGCGCGTGCGTGTGCACAGCAAAGCCTTCAACGGCAGCAAACACCGGGTTGATCGCCTGCACCACTGCGGGCGAGAGCCGTCGTGTCATCGTCGTGCTGAACAGCGGCGCGTCAAAATGCGT
>CAYGMS010000516.1:0-1827 GCA_964350905.1 uncultured Thiobacillus sp.
TGTTCCGTGAACTGCAGGCGCTTGAAGCCCAATACTCCGAACTCGTCACCCCGGACTCACCGACCCAGCGTGTCGGCGGCAAACCGCTTGCTGGGTTTGCGCAGGTGCGCCATGCCGTGCCAATGCTGTCGATACGCACCGAAACGGATACCGAAGCCAGCGGTGCACAGGCATTTGATGTGCGGGTGCGCAAGGAGTTGGGTCTGTCTGAAACCGATCCGCTGGTCGAATATGCGGCCGAACTGAAATTCGACGGCCTGGCGATCAACCTGCGCTATGAACATGGCCTGCTGGTACAGGCGGCCACGCGGGGTGACGGCGAAACCGGCGAGGAGGTTACCCAGAATATCCGCACGCTGCATTGCATTCCCTTGCGCCTGCAGACTGAAGCGCCCCCCACTGTTCTGGAAGTGCGCGGCGAGGTCTTCATGCGGCGCGATGATTTCGAGCGCTACAACGCCAGGCAGCGTGAAGCCGGCAAGCCCACCCTGGTCAACCCGCGCAATGGTGCAGCCGGCAGTATTCGCCAGCTTGATCCGGCCATGGCAGCACAACGGCCTTTGTCATTTTTTGCGTATGGCCTGGGCGATGTGCAGGGCTGGAAGGATGCACCCCGCACGCATGGCGCCACGCTTGATGCGCTTGCCGGCATGGGTATCCCGGTGTGCAGTGAGCGCATCATCGGATCGGGGGCTGCCGTGCTGGTTGCCTTTCACGATGATATCGCTGCGCGACGCGACAGCCTGCCGTTCGACATCGACGGCGTGGTATACAAGGTCAATGCCTACGAGCTGCAACGCGAACTGGGGTTTCTGACACGTGAACCGCGCTGGGCCGTGGCGCACAAATATCCGGCACAGGAGCAGCTCACCACGGTGCTCGGCATCGAGGTCCAGGTGGGGCGCACCGGCGCGCTCACCCCGGTGGCACGGCTGGCGCCGGTGTTCGTGGGTGGCGTCACCGTTACCAATGCCACCTTGCACAACCAGGATGAAATCGACCGCAAGGATGTGCGGGTGGGTGACACCGTGATCGTGCGGCGTGCTGGCGATGTCATCCCCGAGGTGGTCGCGGCGGTGATCGAACGGCGCCCCGATCCCGAGCCGCCCCGCTTCAATATTCTGGAAAGGTACCCGGTGTGTCCGGAGTGCGGTTCGCACGTGGTGCGGCTGGAGGGTGAAGCCGCGGTGCGCTGCACCGGCGGCCTGGTGTGCCCGGCCCAGCGCAAGCAGGCCCTGCTTCACTTTGCGGGCCGGCGCGCGATGGACATTGAAGGCCTGGGCGACAAACTGGTCGACCAGCTTGTCGAGCGAGGCCTGGTGCACACGCCCGCCGATGTCTATGGACTGAATCTGGAGACGCTTGCCGGACTGGATCGCATGGCCGAAAAGTCGGCGGCCAACCTGCTTGCAGCGATCGAGGCGAGCAAGGCGACCACACTGGCGCGATTCATTTTCGCGCTGGGCATCCGCAATGTCGGTGAAACCACCGCCAAGGATCTGGCCCGGCATTTCGGCTCGCTGGATAAACTCATTGCTTCAGCAGAGGCCGATCTGCTGGCCGTACGTGATGTCGGACCAATCGTCGCGCAGTCCATCATCCAGTTTTTTGCCGAGCCGCATAACCTCGACGTAGTGAATTCGCTGCGGGCGGCGGGGGTGCACTGGCCGGAGTCCGCCGGAAAGGCGCAATCGGCTGGTATCCTTACGGGTCAGACGCTGGTACTGACTGGCACCTTGCCAACGCTGACACGTGAAGCCGCCAAGGAGATGATCGAAGCCGCCGGCGGCAAGGTGGCGGGATCGGTATCGAAAAAAACCGCTTATG
>CAYGMS010000517.1:0-1825 GCA_964350905.1 uncultured Thiobacillus sp.
GCTGCATGCCGCAACTGGAAGCCTTCTTCCACTATCGCAATCTCGATGTGAGCACCCTGAAGGAGCTGGCCAAGCGCTGGCGGCCCGGCTTGGCGGAAACCTTCAAGAAATCCAACAAGCACGAAGCACTGGCCGATATTTATGAATCCATCGATGAACTGAAGTTCTATCGCGAGCATTTCATCCGCAGCGCATAAATAAAGCCGATCGGCTAGGTTGACTGCAAGAAAACCGAGCCCTTTTTTAGGGCTTCAGGTAGACGTAGCCTTCCTGGGCCTGCAGTTTGCCGATTTCGGCCACGCCCGACGGTACAACGGTTGCCTCTGCCACCACGCCGCTGGCGTCCAGCTTGCGTGACTTCAGGGTGTTGTTGCAGACGCGGAAGTCGACGCCTTTGCTCTTCAAGGCCTGCACCCCAATTTCATAGGGATTGCCGTTAGCATCTTCGGCTCCTTTCAGAAGGAAATCGATGCCCTTGCCGTGGGTCACCACGACGATCCTGGCATCCGGCGCAGCATTAAGGTGGTTGTTCACGTTGTTCAGGGCAACGCGGGCGTTGGCGGAATCGTTGACGTGGTACACCACCTTTTCTTCTGCGGCGCTGGCGGCCATGGGTGCGGTTGCCAGAAGCAGGGCGGCTAGGAACGGGGTGAGAATACGGGTCATGGTGGTCTCCTGATCGTTGTTGGATAAACTGGCCTAATGAACAAAAAGCCTATTGATAAGACGCATTGCGTGGGACGCTTATTCCATTCCGGCAGATGTTTTTTATGGAATAAATGGATCACTCGCCCCGTCTTATTCACATGACCCTGATCAGTCGTTTTCTGTTTGGCCCATTTCGCCCCGGCATCGAAGCGTTGCGCCCGATGCTGTACCGCATCGCCTATTCCTGGTGCCACGATGCGGCACTGGCGGATGACCTGACACAGAACACCCTGTCCAAAGCCTGGACGCGTCGTGCCCAGCTGCGAGACGAGGCCGCCATGAAATCCTGGCTGGTGTCGATCCTGAATCACTGCTGGCTCGATCATTTGCGCAGCCGGCGTGACTTTGAGGATCTGGATGACTGGCAGGACATACTTGAGTCCGGTGCCGACACACCTGAGGCAAGCTGTGGCCGCGAGCAGGTGATTGCCTGCGTGCGTTCAGCCGTGGCACGACTGCCGCTGGGGCAGCGTCAGGTGTTGACACTGGTTGATCTGGAGGAATTTGGTTATGCCGAGGTGGCCGGGATTCTGGATATTCCGGTCGGTACGGTCATGAGCCGCTTGTCGCGCGCGCGCGCAAGCCTTAAAACCTATTTGCTGGATACTGCGATGCAGCAGCCCGCGGCACAGCCGCAGCTGAGGAGCGTGAAATGAACCCCATTGTTTCGGATGAAACCCTGCATGCCTTTATTGATGGCGAGCTTGACGTGGCCGAGAGCGAGCGGCTGATTGCGCAGATGCGTGAGGACAAGGATCTGGCGCAACGGGTATGTGCCCTGCGCAGCCTGCAAAGCATGGTGCGGCTGGCTTATGTCGAGCCGCCTGTTGCCAAAGGCCGTCAGTCCCCTGCTGCACCACGCCGCCAGTTGATGCAGCGCAGCGCTTTGGGTGGGCTGGTGCTGATGCTGGGTCTGGGCGGAGGCTGGATCCTGCGCGGAGCCGAACCTCCTGCAACTGCGGTTTTGCCGGCTGCCGTCGGCAGTGGTTACCAGGTGGTCAGTCTGGCAGGTGAGGCTGATCCGAATCGGGTGATGCTGCATCTCGACAGTGAAGCCCCCAACAAGATGCTGGCCGTGCTGGATCAGGCCGAGCGTTTGCTTGAAGAGGCGGAACAG
>CAYGMS010000518.1:0-1819 GCA_964350905.1 uncultured Thiobacillus sp.
CCCCGGCAGCACCTGCATCATGGCCGCCTTCACCCATCTCAACCCGCAGGGCAGCCGCTTCAGCGACGGCAGCTACGGCGTGTTTTATTGCGCCCGCAAGCGCGACACCGCCATCGCCGAAACCCAATACCACTCCGCGCGGTTCATGGCCGCCACCGCCGAGCCGCCCATGCGCCTGCAAATGCGCCTCTACACCGTAGCCGCCAACGGCAAAGTCGCCGACCTGCGCCCGGCCAGCCAGGCCGAGCCCTGAATCGTCGACCCCAACGACTATGCCTATGCTCAGGGCATCGATGCGGTGTTTGAGGTGAATCAGGTAGTGTGAGCTGGATATGTCGATTTAATCAAGCTTAATCGACACATTCCATTGACGTGTCGATATCATCGACATATCCTCAAAACGTGTCGATTAAAACGCGAAACGTAAACATGACCCTCCCCAGCTGGAAGCCGGACCAACCCTATAACGACTTGCCGCGTCTGCCGCCAGCCGTCGAGCTCGACACCAAAACCGTACTCAGGCAGTGCATCAAATCCAACATCGCGTTGGCGGAGTTGAAGCAGGCCGCCGAATTGATCCCCAATCAGGCCATGCTTACTAATACGCTGCCGCTGCTGGAGGCACGGGCCAGCTCCGAAATCGAAAACATCGTCACCACCACCGACAAGCTGTTTCAGCATATTCAGGCGGACGAAAAGGCTGATCCCGCCACCAAGGAAGCCTTGCGTTATCGCCGCGCCCTGTTTGAAGGCTTTCAATCCCTGCAGGACAGGCCACTTACCACCCGCACCGCCGAAGCCATTTGCAGCCAGATCAAGGGCCGCGAAATGAGCGTGCGTAAAGTGCCCGGCACGGCCCTGCAAAACGACCGCACCGGCGAAATCATCTACACCCCGCCCGCGGGCGAAACGGTCATTCGCGACCTGCTCGCCAACTGGGAACGCTTCATGCACGACGCCACCGATCTCGACCCGCTCATCCGCATGGCTGTCGGGCATTACCAGTTCGAAGCGATCCACCCCTTTGACGATGGCAATGGCCGCACCGGACGCGTGCTCAACAGCCTGTTTCTCATCCAGGAAGGGCTGCTCAACTCGCCCATCCTGTATCTCAGCCGCTACATCATCCAGCACAAGGCCGACTATTACCGGTTGCTGCACCAGGTCACCGCCGAGCAACGCTGGGAAGACTGGCTGCTCTATGTCTTGCGCGGCGTGGAAGACACCGCTCGCTGGACCACCGCCAAAATCGCCGCCATTCGCGCACTGGCCGACCACACCGCCACGCGGGTGCGCGAACAGTTGCCCAACCTATATAGCCACGAACTGGTCGACACCATTTTCGAGCAGCCTTATTGCCGTATCGGCAACCTGGTCGAAAAGGGCATCGCCAAACGCCAGACCGCCTCGGTCTACTTAAAGAAACTGGTCGAAATCGGCGTGCTTGTCGAGCAGCAGGCTGGCAGGCAAAAGCTGTTCATTCATCCCAAACTCATGCAGTTGTTGATGCAGGAGCAGAATGCGTTTGAACCGTATCGATAGCCGAATAGCCAGGTTGTGCGAAGATTCGTCTGATAACAAATTCAGGGGGTGTTTTGGTTCCACAGCCAGAACAGCAAGCGAGGGGCAATATCGATGTGCTGCTGAAGGCGGCAGGCTGGCATGTCTGCGATGCATCCGCTGCCAACATCCACGCCGCGCGTGGCGTCGCCATCCGCGAATTCCCGCTACCCGGCTACGGCTTCGCCGACTATCTGTTGTATGTGGATGGCAAGGCCGCGGGGGTGATCGAAGCCAAGAAAGAAGGCGTCACCCTCAC
>CAYGMS010000519.1:0-1798 GCA_964350905.1 uncultured Thiobacillus sp.
GCCTGAACGAAGACCTGGTCGAAGCCGTGGCGCTGGCGCACGACCTCGGTCACACGCCGTTCGGCCACGCCGGGCAGGATGCCTTGAACGCCTGCATGAAAGAGCACGGCGGCTTTGAACACAACCTGCAATCCTTGCGCGTGGTGGACGTGCTGGAAGAGCGCTACGCCGAGTTCGATGGCCTGAACCTGACCTTCGAGGCGCGCGAGGGCATACTCAAACATTGCTCGCAGTTCAATGCTGAAAAGCTCGGCGCGGTGGGTGAGCGCTTCCTGCAAAAACAGCAGCCTTCGCTGGAAGCGCAGATCACCAACCTGGCCGACGAGATCGCCTACAACAATCACGATGTGGATGATGGTCTGCGTTCCGGTTTGATCGAACTGGAACAACTGGCAGAAGTACAACTGTTTGCCCGCCACCTCGCCGAAGTACGCGCCAAATATCCTGCGCTGAATGGTCGTCGCGTCATCACCGAAACCGTTCGTCGCATCATCAATACGCTGGTCCTCGATCTGGTGAATACCACGCGCGCAAACATCGAAAGCAGCAGCGTGCAGAGCCTGGCCGAGGTTCGCGTTGCTGCTCCGCTGGCCGCATTCAGCCCCGCATTACTGGATGAGCATCGTGAACTGAAGCGCTTTCTGCATCGTCATTTGTATCGCCACTACAAAGTGGCGCGCATGAGCGCCAAGGCGGGCCGCATCGTCAGCGATCTGTACACCGCATTTACGGGCGATGCGCGTTTGCTGCCGCCGGAGTATCAGGCGCGCGAATCGCTGGAAGGTGCACGGGCCGTGGCCGACTACATTGCCGGGATGACCGACCGCTATGCCATGCGTGAGCATCAGCGAATTTTTGCTGTGGAAGAAATCTATAGCTGAAGCGGGCTTGATTGGGGTGACAGCCGATGAATATTTTGAGGTGTTGCGCGTATTCAAGCATCGGATGCACTTTGCAATGGGTGTGAGCTGTAGGGGGGCGGCAGCCAGGCGATGCAGCGGGATTTTCAGCGGCCTATCTCGGCGATTACCGGCGCGTGATCCGATGGCCGTTCCAGCTTGCGCATTTCCCGGTCGACCGTGCTGGAGGTGCAGACGGCGGCCAATGGCCCGGACAGCAGGATATGGTCGATACGCAGGCCATGGTTGCGGCGGAAGCCCAACATGCGGTAATCCCACCAGCTGAAGATTTTTTCGGGTTGTTCGAACAGACGGAAGCTGTCTTTCAGGCCCAGCGCGAGCAAGCCCTGGAAGCGTGCACGTTCGGGTTCTGATACCAGCACACAGTCTTTCCAGATCTTGGGATCGTGCACATCCCGATCATCCGGTGCGATGTTGTAGTCACCGAGCACGGTCAGTTGAGCATGTTGGGTGAGTTCGTCCTTGAGCCACGCAGTGAGGGCATCGAACCAGGCGAGTTTGTACGGATACTTGTCAGAATCGAGCGCCTGGCCATTGGGGCAGTAGACGCACACCACACGGACGCCATCAACCGTGGCGGCAATCATGCGTTTTTGTTCGTCTTCAAAACCGGGAATGCCGAACTGAATATCGGTTGGCTCGCTGCGGCTGACGATGGCGACGCCGTTGTAGGTTTTTTGCCCGGCAAACGCAACGCGATACCCGGCCGTTTCGAGGTCGGTAATGGGGAAATTGTCATCAGTGAGTTTGGTTTCCTGCAGGCACACCACGTCGGGTTGGCGGGTGGCGAGAAAGTCCAGTAATTGTGGCAAGCGGACTTTGAGGGAATTGACGTTCCAGGCGGCGAGTTTCATGCCGCCGAGTGTAGCGCATACGAT
>CAYGMS010000520.1:0-1779 GCA_964350905.1 uncultured Thiobacillus sp.
ACATACTCGTCCATGATCTTCTGCAGACGGAACTGCAGCATCTTGGGCGTGATGTAGTTGGGGTTGACGTCGATTGCCGTGGTGTAGTCCTTGAACTCCAGGAACGTACGCACCGGCTTGTAGATGTCTTCCACCAGCTGCTCGACGGGGGTGTCGAGTTCGACCTTGTAGTCCTTGTTGTCGATGCAGTACTTGACCATGGCCTTGGCGCACATGCGACCTTCGGCGTGTGAGCCGGAGGAGAACTTGTGGCCGGATGCGCCCACGCCGTCGCCGGCGGTGAACAGACCCTTGACCGTGGTCATCGAGCGATAGCCCCAGTTCCAGCCCTTGGGCAGGTGAGCCGGGATCTTGTCAGCATCAGCATGATCTTCCGAGGTCGGTGCGCCGACGTCGGTCGGACCCGACACCCAGATGCCGCAGCAACCGGAGTGTGAACCCAGCAGGTAGGGCTCGGTCGGCATGAGTTCGGAGTTTTTCTTCTCCGGCTCGATGTTCTCGCCCACCCAGATACCACACTGGCCGACGCACATGTCGAGGAAGTCTTCCCAGGCTTCAGCTTCCAGGTGCTTCACTTCACGCGGGGTCAGGGTCTCGCGCAGTTTGGCGAGAGCGGTCACGGTGTCCATGTAAATGGGGCCGCGGCCTTCCTTCATTTCCTTCAGCATCAGGTGGTTACGCAGACACGATGCGGGAACGGCTGCCTGCCCGTAGGGAGGGTAGTCGTTCAGCAGTTCCTTGTTTTTCACCATGTAGACTTCGCCGTAGGCGTTGACAGCCTGGGCTTTGAACAGCAGGAACCATGCGCCAACCGGGCCGTAACCGTCTTTGAAACGGGCGGGCACGAAGCGGTTTTCCATCATGGTCAGCTCGGCGCCAGCTTCAGCAGCCATCGCGTAGGTCGAGCCTGCGTTCCACACCGGGTACCAGGCGCGGCCGGTACCTTCACCGACTGAACGCGGACGGAAGATGTTCACGCAGCCGCCAGCAGCCAGCAGAATCGCCTTGGCCTTGTACACCACGACTTTATGGTCGCGGGTCGAGAAGCCGACTGCACCAGCAATGCGCTGGGGGTCGTTCTTGTCGTTGACCAGTTTGACGATGAAGATACGCTCTTCAATACGGTCCATGCCGAGTGCTTTTTTGGTGGCTTCAGCAACGATCCATTTGTAGGATTCGCCGTTGATCATGATCTGCCATTTGCCGGAACGCACGGGCTTGCCGCCGTCTTTCAGTGTGGGCAGACCCTGGGCGCCGTCATGACGCTCGCCGTTTTCGTCGGTCTTCCAAATGGGCAGGCCCCATTCTTCAAACAGGTGCACGGAGTCATCCACGTTACGGCCCAGGTCATATGCCAGGTCGTCGCGGGTGATACCCATCAGGTCGTTGGAGACCATACGGGCGTAGTCAGCGGGATCCTGCTCGGAGCCGATGTAGGTGTTGATTGCGGACAGACCCTGCGCGACAGCGCCGGAACGGTCCATTGCAGCCTTGTCGACGAGCTTGATTTTCAGATCAATGCCCATTTCTGCCTTGGCTGCATCAGCCCAACGCATGATTTCGTAACCGGCGCCGCAGCATGCCATGCCACCGCCGATCAGGAGGACGTCTACTTCCTCCTGGATAACTTCGGGATTACCAAATTCTCCAGCCATTTCAATTACCTCTCTATTTAACCGGGATTACTTACGGATCAGTTCGGCAGGGTTACCAGCACGGTAACCGCCCATCATGTCGCGAGTAAACGAACCAATAGCTTCGATGTCAGCCATCTTGGGC
>CAYGMS010000521.1:0-1769 GCA_964350905.1 uncultured Thiobacillus sp.
TCGACACCATGGCCTCGATCAAGGACAGCTCGCGCAAGATTGCCGACATCATCGGCGTCATCGACGGCATTGCCTTCCAGACCAATATCCTGGCGCTGAACGCCGCAGTCGAAGCCGCGCGTGCCGGCGAACAGGGCCGCGGCTTTGCCGTCGTCGCCTCCGAAGTGCGCAACCTGGCGCAGCGCAGCGCGAGCGCCGCCAAGGAGATCAAGACCCTGATCGGCGATTCGGTGGAACAGGTCGAGGCAGGCAGAAAGCTGGTGGATGAAGCGGGCGAAGCGATGGACGACATCGTGACATCGGTGCAACTGGTGGCGGACATCATCAGCGGCACTGCCGCCGCCAGCCAGGAACAGACCGCTGGTATCGAACAGGTCAATCAGGCAGTGGCCCAGATGGATGAAATTACCCAGCAGAACGCCGCGCTGGTCGAGCAGGCCGCGGCTGCGTCCGAAAGCCTGCAGGAGCAGGCGGAGAAGCTTGCGGAACTGGTGGGTGCTTTCAGGCTGACACAGGGTGGGCAGGTGGCGCAGTCTGCGGACCGTAGCCCGGAGTCCTTGCCGCCGCAAATCAAGAACAAAAAGGCAATACCCGCCAGGATTGCCGCCTGAACGCGCGCAATCCTCCAGCTAGCCACCTGAGCTTGTTATGGTTCAGGGTGGCCGGTTTTTGCTTTGAGGCAGGTGCTATTTATGACGAATTCAACCAGGTCAGGCCAAGACCTTTCAGGTTTGAACGGGCTTGATATAAAAGCGTACAGGTGTCTTGTGAACGTGGTGTTGAGCAAATAAATAAACGCATACAAAAATGAAACCTGCACTGAAGACACAATCAGATAGCACCAAGATTTTCGAGTTTACGCCGCGCGATTTCGCTCGCGTGCGTGCTCTGATCTACCGGCAGGCAGGTATCTCGCTTGGCGAGAGCAAGCAGGAGATGGTCTACAGCCGTCTGGCGCGTCGCCTGCGGGCAAAGGGTCTGAACTCCTTCGAGGAATACCTCGATAGACTGGAAAGCGGGCGGGATAACGAAGAGTGGGTGGCATTCACCAATGCCCTGACCACCAACCTGACTTCGTTCTTTCGCGAGGCGCACCATTTTCCGATTTTGGCCGAGCATCTGCAAAAGGTGAGGGCGCCGCTATCGATCTGGTGTTCGGCCAGCTCGACCGGGGAAGAACCTTATTCGATTGCCATGACGGTGTGCGAGGCATTCGGCAGCCTCACACCGCCGGTCAGTATCGTGGCTACGGATATCGATACCAATGTGCTTGAGACGGCGGCTAACGGGGTGTATCCGATCGACCGGATCGAGAAGATGACGCAGGATCGTGTCAAACGTTTCTTTCAGCGCGGAAAGGGTGAACGATCAGGACTGGTGCGGGTGCGCCCGGAGTTGCGCCAGATGGTTACATTCAAACCGCTCAATCTGCTGGCCAGCAACTGGCCGGTCAGCGGGGCATTCGATGTCATTTTCTGCCGCAATGTGATGATTTATTTCGACAAGCCGACGCAGAGCAAGATTCTTGCGCGGTTTGTGCCGTTGATGAAACCGGATGGGCTGCTGTTCGCCGGACACTCCGAAAATTTCATGTACGCATCCGATGCATTCAGGTTGCGCGGCAAGACGGTTTACGAGCTGGATCCGCGTCATGGGGGGGCAAGGAAGCCTGCATGAACCCTGCCATTGAAAAGCAGCTTGCGACCAATCTGTACTACGACCGCACCTTCGACTGTGAAACCGCCAAGATATTGCCCGGTGAATACTAC
>CAYGMS010000522.1:0-1758 GCA_964350905.1 uncultured Thiobacillus sp.
AGTGTGCGCCGAACAGGCTGCCGAACATGGGGGCCGTCAGCGGCAGTGACAACAGGATTGCCAGCGCTGCCGGCCACCAACTCGGCAGGATTTGTTTTGGGGTGGCATGGGGTGCGTTCGCCGCTTGAGGTTGTTGCGCGCCATATCCGGCGCGCTCGACAGCGGCAATCAGGGTGGCTGCCGTAACGCCTTGCGCCACGTTGATCGTGGCCTGCTCGGTCGCCAGGTTGACGCTGACGTCCAGCACGCCTGCCACCTTGCCAAGCGCCTTTTCCACGCGCGTCGAGCAGCTGGCGCAGGTCATGCCGGTGATGTCGAAGGTGAAGGATTCGGTCGGCATGCTGAAACCGGCCTTTTCGATGGCACGTTGAATGGAGGCCACATCGGTCTCGCCCGAAATGGCCGCGGTCTCGGTTGCCAGATTGACGGTGGCTTCAGTGACGCCAGGCAGTTGCTTGAGCACTTTTTCCACGCGCGCCGAACAACTGGCGCAGGTCATGCCCTGGATACCGACTGAAAGGGGAGAAGCGTTGGGGGCGTTCATCGTGTTTCCTGGTTGGGTGCAGATGATTGCACCATAGACCTTGCCATGTCGGTGTCAGTTCAACGCGAGGCGTTGACCAGCGGGTAGTCCCTGGGCAGCAATACCCACATGCGGCCGCGCTGTTTCATGCGGCCAGCCAGTTCACCGGCCTCGTTGCCGAAGCCCCAGAAAAAATCGGCCCGCACGCCGCCACGAATCGCGCCGCCGGTGTCCTGCGCCATCACCAGCTTGTTCAGCGGCAGCGGCGAATTGGGCTGGGTGGTGGCAAGAAAAACCGGCGCACCGAGCGGCAGGAAACGGGGATCGACCGCAATTGAGCGGCCGCCGGTCAGCGGCACGCCCAGCGCACCCAGCGGGCCGGGCAGGTCGTTGGGCAATTCACGGAAGAATACGAAACTGGGGTTGCTGGCGAGCAATTCGGGCAGCTTGTCGGGATTCTTCGCGCCCCAGTTCTTGATGCCCTGCATCGATGCCTGCTCGAGTTTGAGTTCGCCGCGTTCAACCAGCAGTTTGCCGATGGATTGATAGGGGTAACCGTTCTGGTCGGCGTAGCCTACCCGCAGGTGCGAGCCATCCGGCAACTCGATGCGGCCCGATCCCTGGATCTGCAGGAAGAACAAATCGACCGGGTCTTCCGCCCAGGCAATGGGGGTGCCCTTGAAGCCATTACCGTTGGCAGAGGGGAGTTCGATTTCCTTGCGCGTGAGATAGGGCACAACTTTGTTGCCCACCAGCCGTCCACGCAGGCGCAGGCTTTTCAGCTCGGGATAGATGCTCGCCAGATCCACCGTGATGAGATCATCGGGTGCCGCATAAATCGGGAAACGCGCGCGCGTCGTGCGACTCCGGTCACCTTTCAGCAGGGGTTCGTAATAGCCAGTGACCAGACCTTCGCTGCTGCCGTCTTCCTGGGTTGACTGATAGGGCTGAAAACGCTGCTCAAAAAAGGTGCGCACAGCCGCATCGTTGGGGGCGGTCATGCCTGCGGCATCAGAGCAGACGGCCTGCCATGCCGTGCGTTTGACGAGTGTGGAACA
Organism: uncultured Thiobacillus sp.; assembly: GCA_964350905.1. Lineage (GTDB taxonomy): Bacteria > Pseudomonadota > Gammaproteobacteria > Burkholderiales > Thiobacillaceae > Thiobacillus. The sequence continues at coordinate 1,582 of CAYGMS010000522.1, forward strand.
ACTGCGCATGAACGCAGTCCAGGCTTCGCTCACCGTATCCTCTTGCCAGAAGGTCACGGCCGACCAGTCCACCGGCTTGAGCGTGGGATAGGCTGCCGCCGGGGTGGGAATCAGCGCAGGAGGCTGGCTGGGAGGCGGGACGGGCACAGGCGTGGGAAGCGGGACGGGCGTGGGGAG
>CAYGMS010000523.1:0-1734 GCA_964350905.1 uncultured Thiobacillus sp.
GGTCAGGCGATCTTCGGCGCGCGAGCCTTGCCAGACAGTTATTACTGGCCCACGGGCACGGATACCGAGGCGCCAAAACCATGAAGACCGCTGTCGCCACCCAACCCCTGCCTGGTATCGAGGCTGCCCCGCCAAGGCGGACGCCATGACTGAAATAATGCCAGACACCGCACGACAACCGCTGCGACTTGATGTGGTCTCGGTGCAATCACAAGTGGTTTATGGCCGGGTGGGGAACAACGTCGCGCTGCCGACGCTGGAAGCGCTGGGTCTGTCGGTGGCCGCGGTGCCGACCGTCGTGTTCAGCAACACGCCGCACTACCCGACGATGCACGGCGGCGCTTTGCCCATCGAATGGTTCGGCGGCTATCTGGAGGACTTGTCGGCGCGCGGCGCGCTGCGAAGCCTGAAGGCCATTCTGGTCGGATTTCTGGGCAATCCGGCGCAAGCCGTGGTGCTGGCCGGCTGGGCCAGGCAGCTGATGACCGAGCACGCTGATCTGCGGATGGTCATTGATCCCGTGATGGGCGACCACGACCACGGCATCTATGTCGATGCCGGTATGGCTGACGCCTACCGTCAGCACTTGTTGCCACTGGCCCATGGTTTGGCACCGAACGGTTTTGAACTGGCGCACCTGACCGGGCGGCCGGTGAACGATCTCGAAAGCGTCGTTGCCGCAGCTCAAACCCTGTTGACAGGCCATACCGAATGGATCGCCGTGACCAGCGCGGCCCCCGATACCTGGGCGGCGGGCGAGATGCAGATCGTTCTTGTCACCCGCACGCACGCCCATGTCGTCACGCATCCGCGCATTGACGCCACCCCCAAGGGAACCGGCGACCTGTTCTGCGCCGCCTTGACCGGGTATTGGCTCACCGGCGCATCTTTGCCGGATGCCGTCGCGAAAGCCTGTCAGCAAGTGATGTGGGCGCTTCGCCAAACCGAGCAGGCGCAGAGCGCCGAACTGCTGTTGCCTGTACGGCCGGGCAGCCATGACGCAGACACGATCTCGGTCCGTGAACTTGTGTTCGAGCCAACCGGGTCGGACCCCATATCAGACTAGTATCGCGACACATTAATTACACAACATAATGCAGCGCCCTTTTTTATCTGCCTCCTGCCGAGTGAACGTCCACACGATAACTCGCTGATCTGCATTGCGGCGCCGTTGCCAGGCATCGACCTCAGCAATGAGCGTGGCTCGATCCGACCAGCGCCGATCCAGACACTGGCGATCCAGAATGCCAATTTCGATTTCAGCCATGATGGACCGGGGTTATCTGGATTTTGCGCGCCTGTTCGCGCTGCATCAGGCGGGGGCGTACTTCGTGACCCGGGCCAAGCGCGGCATGGATGCACGCAGGGTGTATTCGCTGCCGACCGACCGCAGCACCGGCATCATCTGCGATCAGCGCATTGCGCTGAACGGCTTCTACGCCTCGCAGGCCTACCCCGAGCTGCTGCGGCGCATCCGTTTCAAAGATCCGGAATCCGGCAAGACTCTGGTGTTCCTGACCAACAATACTGTCTTGCCCGCGTTGACCATTGCCGCGCTTTACAAAAGCCGCTGGCAAGTCGAGTTGTTCCTCAAGTGGATCAAGCAGCATCTGCGCATCAAGCGTTTCATCGGAAACAGCGAGAATGCGGTGAAGGCGCAAAGAGATGGCGACCTCGCGCAATATGTCTGGTGCACCGTCGCGACTTACGTACTGATTGCCATTGTTAAAAAAG
>CAYGMS010000524.1:0-1732 GCA_964350905.1 uncultured Thiobacillus sp.
CCGCACTCAAGCAGTCCCAACTCGAGCAGCTTGTCATGGGTTTGAAAAAGAATTACCAGGTGCTACTGATCGACGTGCGCGATGAACTGGAACATTCGGGCGAACAACACCGCATCGACCTGCTCAATGCCGAGCCAGGCGACAGCGGCGACGAGTCGATGGCCAATGCGCTGGCCGATATCAACGTGGCCCGGCTGGATCGACATATTCGGGAAATGCGGGACATTGAGGCAGCGTTGCTGCGGGTCAAGAACAAAGCCTACGGTACATGCATCGACTGCGGCAGCGATATTGCATTCGAACGCCTGCAAGCCTATCCCACGGCCAAGCGCTGCATCGCATGCCAGGAAAAGCGCGAAAAGAACCATGCCCATGAAGGGCACCCCAGTCTATAGTCCTGCAGTCAAACCAGAACGCAGGCCGGTGGGTAGCCGTGCCTGCCACTGACTGCCTAGCGAGGCGAACACGATGCAAAAATCGTCCTACGATCTGTCCAGGCTGATCCGCAATCTTGACAAGCCGGCCTGCTATGACCATCCGGCTGGTCCGGTTCAGCATCTGGAAACCCACATTTCCCACATTCTGCTCACCGGCGAATATGCCTACAAGATCAAGAAACCGCTGAATCTCGGCTTTCTGGATTTCAGTTCGCTCGACAAGCGTCTGTTCGCCTGCGAGGAGGAGGTGCGCCTGAATCGACGCCTGGCGCCCGAAATTTACCTGGATGTGGTGTCACTCACGGGCAGTCCCGATGAGCCGCGTATCAACGGTGCCGGGATGGCGTTTGAATACGCCGTGAAAATGCGTCAGTTCCCCCCGGACGCCACACTGGACCAGCTGGACGCGCAGGGCCGCCTGACAGTGCAGCAGGTCGAAAGTATCGCGCGGACGGCCGCGGATTTTCACCTGCATCACTGCGCACATGCAGAGCCTGACAGCCCATGGGGTGAGCCGAAAAAAATATGGCATCCCGTGCTGCAGAATTTCCAGCAAATCGCCCCTCTGCTCAGCGACCCTGCCGAGCGCCAGCAACTCGCCGATCTGCAAAGCTGGAGCGAGGCCGAGCACGCACGCCTGACGCCGCTCATGCGTGCGCGTAAACGCAATGGTTTTGTTCGTGAATGCCACGGCGACCTGCATCTGGGGAATCTGGCATGGGTGGATGAGGCCCTGCTGGTATTCGACTGCCTGGAGTTCAACCCGGAACTGCGCTGGATCGACATCCAGTCCGAGGCTGCTTTCTGCTTCATGGACCTGTTGCAGCATGGCCATGCAGACTGGGCCTGGCTGTTTCTGAACATCTGGCTGGAACACACCGGCGACCATGGCGGGCTGCCCCTGCTTCGTTACTACGCGGTGTATCGCGCGCTGGTGCGCGTCAAGGTGGCCCTGCTGCGGTGCAGCCAGACCACCGGGGCCGCACACGAATCGGCCCATGCCGAGGCGCGCGCCATCCTGCAACTGGCTGCCACCCTGGCACAGGCCCCACCCTTGCGGCTGGATATCACCCATGGCCTGTCGGGCTCGGGTAAAACCACCGTCACCCAGACATTGATGCAGGCACCCGGCGCCATCCGCCTGCGTTCCGATGTCGAGCGCAAGCGTCTGGCCGGCCTGGATGCGCTGGCGCATAGCGATTCGGAAGTGGGCGGACAACTGTATGCAGCCGATGCCACGCGCCGTACGTATCACCACCTGGCACATCTGGCAGGCGAGGTGCTCGACGCGGGCT
>CAYGMS010000525.1:0-1730 GCA_964350905.1 uncultured Thiobacillus sp.
CTATTGGGCAGCGGGTAATGTTGCTCCAGAGAAAGCGCTAAAGTTTGCAGATAAGATGGCCGAGCTATACCGCACAGATGCCAACCAGGCGCAGCGCGCTTATGCGAAGTCCAAGGGGCGGGCAAACAGCACACTGTTGATGTATCCGGAGGACGAGACAACCCTGATCTGGTGGCTGTTAGCCACAGCAGGGGAAGGCCTGGTACATGCACGTGAAAAACTGCAGGATGCGCACGACAAACGGCAACACTTGCGCTGGCTCGAGCAATACGAGCTGACGCATCAACAGCATGCCAGAAACCAGGGCGGCGGGCGCCACTGGACCTGGCAGCTCACAGCACTGCGTTATGCAGAGCTTGAAGCATCCATGCGGCAACTGGCAGCGTCACACGGTCACCCGCACGAACGGCACGATGACCTTGATGCGCTTGTGCAGGCTTTGATGCGGCTTCCAGGATTTCATGGCGTACGTCAGCAGGTCATGGGCCTGTACAGGACAGGGCGTGAATCATGGACACGCACCCATGCGGCATGTGAGCACTACCCGTGGCCGGAAAAGGTTCCATACCTCGACAAAGGGTTCACCTGCTATCACGCACCTGAGCCGTTACGACTCGATGTGCTGGTTCGGCTCATGCAATTCTAGTGTCGGACGGTTAACGATGCTGCATTTCCAAACATTTTTTGTGTTGAGTCACCTCACCCTCTAGTGCATGTTGGAGATGGCGCAATAGGGTCTATCAAACGCACAGGTCTTGATTCGTGAACTGCGTGTACGATTAACCGCCGATCATGTTTCGGACGATGTCTACGGCTAGAGTGGATGAGGAGCAGCCTGTCTAGGGTTTTCGAGGCCTGTCTCTTGTTCGGCTTTATGCATAGCTTCACATAACGCCGATTATGCGACGGTGGCTAGCAACTCATGACCGGCAGGTCGTCGGTGTGGGCGGCCGGTGGTGTCCGTGAGGCAACTGGCTGAAATCACGGGGAAAGCGGCTGCATAGGTATTCCTCTGTTTAGCAATAGAGCGAACAAGAGCATCGAGAACTGGACCGGGACCAACACAGAATGTGAACCATGGTTGAATTCGCAACACTTGAGACGCCCTCCTCGGTTGAGCGCCAAGGATCGATTTACAGTTCAGTGGGTTCGATGTTCGCGGGTGACCAATCGTCCGCCGGGGGCCAAGCATCTGCTTGTACTCGCTTCGCGTACCACTGGTGCATCATCGCGTCATCCAAAGCGTATTCGCCTCTAGCGGACTTCCACACCAAGGCCGGGTTTAATGAGCGCAGAGTCTCCAATGCATTTTGCGCTTGTGCCGGTGTCACCTTCTTACCAACTTTCGCTTCATAGAATTGCAGCGTATCCGCGTCGTAGGGGCGGAACAACGCTCCGCGATCGAGTAGGCGCCAGATGATGGCTTGTTCGAGCGGTTTGAGCGCAATGTAGCTAGATTCCATTTGGGCTTCGTCGGCGGCTTGCTGACGTGTCGCCTCTGTCAGGGTGTAATCTTCGAATCTGACTTGAATATCGTTGAGCGGGTTGAGCGCGAAGCCCAAGGCCTGGGCGAAGAATTGTGGTCGATGACCGAACAGTTGGAAGGCTGTCCACAACTTGTCAACGTCGACGGGCTCCGGGTCTTTGCGGACGGATTCAATACGCGTTGCCACTGATTCGACAAAAGCACGGTCAAGCAGGGGCATCTTGCTGATAGTCGATCCGTAGAA
>CAYGMS010000526.1:0-1721 GCA_964350905.1 uncultured Thiobacillus sp.
TAACCATGGACGTCCATCAGTATTGCCAGGATCGCGCTGCCGCCAGCGGTTCCAGCTTTTATTACAGTTTCGTCTTCCTGCCGCAGGACACGCGCCGCGCGATCACGGCGTTTTATGCGCTGTGCCGTGAACTCGATGACGTCGTGGACGAATGCCACGACCGCCAGATTGCCGAGGCCAAGCTTGATTGGTGGCGCGAGGAAATCGCACGCTTTGCGGCCGGCACACCGGAGCACCCGGCGACCCGTGCGTTGCTGGACACGCCTCAAGGCCGCAACGCGCCCCCCGCCCTGTTGCTGGAAATCGTCGACGGCATGGCAATGGATCTGGACGATCTGCGCTATCCCGATTTCAAATCGCTCAACCTGTATTGCTATCGCGTGGCGGGCGTGGTGGGAGAAGTCGCTGCCGCCATTTTTGGCGGTGCGCGCAACGAGGACGACCGCGCAATCCGTCGCTACGCGCATGAACTCGGCCTCGCCTTCCAGCTCACCAACATCATCCGCGATGTGGGCGAGGACGCACGGCGCGGGCGCATCTACCTGCCGCAGGACGAACTGGCCCGCTTCAACGTGCGCGAAGCGGACCTTCTCAACGGCGTGGATACACCCGAGTTTCAGGCATTGATGCAGTACCAGTTCGACCGCGCCAGCGCCTGCTACGACCGCGCACTAGCCGCACTGCCCGCCAGCGCGCGGCGCAGTCAACGCCCCGGACTGGTGATGGCCGCCATTTATCGCACCTTGCTGGATGAAATCCAGCGCGCGCATTTCCCGGTACTGCGCGCACGTGTCGCGCTCACGCCCCTGCGCAAGCTGTGGCTGGCGAGCAAAACCTGGCTGTTCCCGTGACGGCTGGTTTGAACAAGCGCAGTGTCGCCATCATCGGCGGTGGCTGGGCCGGCTGCGCCGCCGCACTGACGCTGGCTGAAGCGGGCGTCACTGTCACGCTGTACGAAGCCAGCCGCACGCTGGGCGGCCGGGCACGCGCAGTGGAACTCGAGGGCCGGTCGCTCGACAACGGCCAGCACATCCTGCTTGGCGCCTACGAGCAGACCCTGCAGCTGATTGGTCGCTTGGGCCCATCTGCCACCCCAAAGGGCGTGTGGCGTCTCCCACTCACACTCAATCAGCCTCCCGATTTCAGCCTGGCCTGCCCGCGACTGCCGGCTCCGCTCCATTTGCTTGCCGGACTGCTGGGAGCAAAAGGACTGAGCTGGCGCGAAAAACTGGCGGCCGCGCGCTGGGCCCACACCCTGCTGCATGACACCCGTTCGCCAAATCAACAAACGGTCAGCCAGTTCACCCAGGCACAGCCAGAAAAGCTCAACCGCCTGTTGTGGCACCCGCTGTGTGTCTCCGCCTTGAATACGCCACCGGAAACAGCCAGCGCCACCGTGTTCCGTGACGTGATCCGTGCGGCCTTCGGCGGGCGCAACCACCACAGCGATCTCCTGTTGCCGCGCCGTGACCTGAGCGCACTGTTTCCCACCCCTGCCGCTGCGCGCCTGATCGAGCTCGGCGGCAAGGTGCGCTTGTCCAGCAGGGTGACAGCACTCTCTGCCACAACCGATGCCATCACGCTGGCCACACACGACGATTCGAATCGCTACAGTCACGTCATCATTTCAGTCGCACCTCAACATCTCCCCGCGCTGGCGGCACAAGTTCCCGAACTCGAAGCCATCGGCCGCGATGTGGCCCGCTATCAGTACCAGCCCA
>CAYGMS010000527.1:0-1716 GCA_964350905.1 uncultured Thiobacillus sp.
CATTGGTCACACACTATAAAATTGATCCTTGGTAATCCGTTGCAAGGAAACGCCGTGAAGGCGGCTTCTGGAAATCCAATAATTTTTTCGGATGCCAGCATGCTGTGGAACCGCCGCGCCGGGTTTTTGGGTTCTCTGATCGAGCAAACCTCTGCAACTGAGCAGCCTTTTTGATGGACAGAAATCCACCCGCTTAACTTTATACCGGACGCCACTCATTTGACGAAATCCAGGCCCTGTTCAGGCTGGATCAATAACGGGCATGCCAATAGCGGGGCGGCATTGGTTACAATCAGCGCATACGATTACTTTTCCGGTTTTCCCATGCAAACCCTCAGCGTCGAACTCGGTGACCGCAGCTATCCCATTCATATCGGCTCTGGTCTGTTGAGCCAGACTGATCTGATCCTGCCGCATCTGGCGCAAAAGCGTGCGGTGATTGTAACCAACACCACCGTGGCGCCACTGTATCTTGACCGCCTGATGGCAGCGCTTCAACCTGCCGGAGTCGAGGTTTCCCCGGTGGTGCTGCCGGATGGCGAGGCCTACAAGAACTGGGAAACGCTGAACCTGATTTTCGATGCGCTGCTGACCCAGTGCGCCGAACGCAAGACCACGCTGATCGCACTTGGCGGCGGGGTGATCGGTGACATGACCGGATTTGCGGCAGCAAGCTATCAGCGCGGCGTGCCCTTCATTCAGATCCCCACCACGCTATTGTCACAGGTCGATTCATCGGTGGGCGGCAAGACCGGGATCAATCACCCGCTCGGTAAGAACATGATCGGCGCGTTCTATCAGCCGCAGCTGGTGCTGGCCGATACCGATACGCTGAAGACCCTGCCGCCGCGCGAACTGTCGGCGGGGCTGGCCGAGGTGATCAAATACGGCCTGATCTGGGATGCCGACTTCCTTGCCTGGCTGGAAGCCAACATGGACAAGCTGCGCGCGCTCGACCCCGCGGCGATCACCCACGCGATCTACCGATCGTGCGAAATCAAGGCGCAGGTGGTGGGTGAGGACGAGCGCGAAGGCGGTATCCGCGCGATCCTCAACCTCGGCCACACGTTTGGCCACGCGATCGAAACCGGCATGGGCTACGGCAACTGGCTGCATGGCGAAGCAGTCGGCGCGGGCATGGTGCTGGCGGTGGAAACCTCGCAGCGCCTGGGCTGGCTCACCGAGGCGGACGTGGCGCGTACTCGCGCGCTGATCCGCGCGGCCGGGCTGCCCGATGTGGCGCCCGATCTGGGCGTGGACACCTGGCTCGACTACATGGGCCACGACAAGAAAGTGGAGGGCGGGAAAATGCGTTTCGTGCTGCTGAAGAGACTGGGTGAAGCGGTGATTACGGCCGATGTGCCGACCGATGTGCTGACTGGCGTGTTGTCCGCGCCGTGTTGAGGAAACGATGATGGAAACCCTGGCCAACTATGCAGCGCATTCAGGCCAAAGCCACGGGCGCGTGCACCCGGAGCCGGCGGCCGCGCCGCGTTCCGAGTTCCAGCGTGACCGCGATCGCATCATTCATTCCACTGCCTTCCGCCGGCTGGAATACAAGACCCAGGTGTTCGTGAACCACGAGGGCGACCTGTTTCGCACCCGTCTCACCCACAGCCTGGAAGTTGCACAAATTGGCCGCACCATCGCGCGCCTGCTGTGCCTGAACGAAGACCTGGTCGAAGCCGTGGCGCTGGCGCACGACCTCGGTCACAC
>CAYGMS010000528.1:0-1713 GCA_964350905.1 uncultured Thiobacillus sp.
TTTGCCACATTGAATGCAGTATGCCAGGCGTTGATGCGCCCCAGTGCCGAGTCATCTTGTTCATAGGTCTTGATCGTATTCATGCGGTCGTACCATTCTTGCGGCATAACCGCTCCTATGATCATGACTGCGACCACCAGATAGATACCGGTAATGAACTTATGGCGGCTTTTGAACCAGAGGAACAAGCCCATGGCGGCCATTGCCAACAGCCCACCACGCGACTGACTACCGATAGCGGCAACACCCGATAGCACCATGGCAGTCGCCAGCCCCCAGCGAACCCATTGCTGCGTAGCTTGCAAATGCAGATAGCGGATTAGGGGAATAAGCATCGCCAGCACCAGCGCCATTTCATTATTTCCGCCAAAGAAGGTGCCGGCCGGACCTTGAACGCGATACGCGCCGCCGTTGACGATGGTAAATATGCCGCCCTTTACACCGTAATATCCCAGTGACAAGGCGATGATCCAGATCATCCAATACAGGTGTTTACGCTCTTTGATGATCATGGCGGTAAGAAAAACCATGAGCTGGATTTTCCAGACCTTGTCCCACTGTAACCATGCCAGATCGGAATAAAACGCAAAAAACGTTGTAATGAGCATCCAACCGACGAACATCAGCAGCAATACCGTTTCGCGTGTCCAGATCATTTCCTTTTCCTCTTTGGAGAACAGGAACGCCGTGATGGTGACAATGGCGCAGATGAACGCGAAAGGCATATCGTAGGCAAAGCCCCAAGTCTGCCGATGCGGGTTCATATAGCCGAGCCAACACCACAACATAATGCCTATCCAAGGGCGCTTGAAAATAAAGGGCAGGACGCCGAACACAATAGCAGTGACCAGTATGTCTCTCATCGGTTTTTCTCTCGCACGTCTGGCGGAATCGTGATGCCCGCCATATCCATCATTAGTGCATCGGCAAAATATTTGGGACTCAAGGTATCGAACCTGAATGCGGCCGGGTTAGATCGTCCCGAAAACGAAGCACCCGCACATCCTGTGCGCCCACCGGCCAGCAACTTCCAGGCGAGCCACCATACAAAGCATGGCCCAGCACCCCGTGCAACACACAACACACGCGCATCATCCAGCACAATTTCCCCGTGCGCAGGGCTTGTTGAGAAACATCCTGTCGAACCAGGCAGAAATTTCATGATGGCTTATCCAACAGTGGCTTGTGCCAGCCCGGCATTCAAGGAAACATGGCTGACGACATAGCGATACTTTCCGGAAGCCTCGGGAGCAATGCTTTCCTGCAGTTTCAGTTCGATTTCAAGCGAGCCGCCCAGGCGAGCCCGCAGCCCCTCAACCACAGTCAATTTCGCTGCATCATTCCAGCGACTGTCCGGAACCACCAGCACTTCCAGTCGATTGACCGCATGCTGGATCAATTTGAACTGCCCCACGCCGGGAATCGCGCGCAGCACATAGATCACCGCCAGCGCATGCATGATGCGGCCATCAGCAGCGACGATGAAATCCGTCTGCCGCCCCACCACACTATCCAGCACATCAAGGCTGCGTCCGCCGGGATCGGCCTTGCCCGCACGCCGGACCACGTCGCCAGTGCGATAGCGGATGAAAGGCTGGGCTTCGGATACCAGGCTGGTGATGACCGCCTCACCTTCCTCAACCGGATTGCCGGCGTCATCCAGCACTTCGATGAGATGGGTCTCGCTCATTTGCAGCAGGGTGCCATCCGGCG
>CAYGMS010000529.1:0-1709 GCA_964350905.1 uncultured Thiobacillus sp.
GGTATCGCCGCACAAATTCGATACAATCCGGGCAGAAACATAGACAGACTATTCATAAGGGAATCCAAGCATGAGTGTTGTTGCGGTTGTTGGGCTGGGTTATGTGGGGCTGCCACTGGCAGTGGAATTCGGCAAGAAAATGACCACCATTGGCTACGACCTTTCGGTTGAAAAAATCGAACAGTACCGCCGATTCTGTGACCCTACTGGCGAAGTATCAACGGATGATCTCAAGGCAGCCACGCAGCTGACCGTGACCACCGACCCCGCTGATCTGGCACAAGCCGACTTCATCATTGTTGCCGTGCCCACCCCGGTGGACGCGGCGCATATTCCCGATTTCTCGCCGCTGGTCGGTTCCAGCACCACCGTCGGCAAGTACATGAAAAAGGGCGCCACGGTCATTTATGAATCCACAGTCTACCCCGGCGCTACCGAAGAGGTCTGTATCCCGATCCTGGAAAAGCAGTCCGGCATGAAATGGCTGCAGGATTTCCATGTCGGCTATTCACCCGAGCGGGTGAACCCCGGCGACAGGGAACGCACCATCACCAAGATCGTGAAAGTGGTGTCGGGCGATGATGCCGCCACGCTGGACAAGGTGGCCGAGCTCTATAGCAGCGTGATCACCGCCGGCGTGCACCGCGCCAGCTCGATCAAGGTGGCCGAGGCCGCCAAGGTGATCGAGAATACCCAGCGCGACCTCAACATCGCGTTGATGAACGAACTCTCGCTGATTTTCCACCGCCTCGGCATCGACACGCTCGAAGTGCTGAAGGCTGCCGGCACCAAGTGGAACTTCCTGCCCTTCCGCCCGGGCCTGGTCGGCGGCCACTGCATCGGCGTCGATCCCTACTACCTCACCCACAAGGCCGACATGCTCGGCTACCACCCGCAGGTGATCCTCGCCGGCCGCCGCATCAACGATGGCATGGGTGCTTACGTGGCGCAGGAGACGGTGAAGAACATGATCGCCAACGGTGTGCAGGTGAAGGGCGCCAAGGTCAACGTGCTCGGCCTCACCTTCAAGGAAAACTGCCCGGATTTGCGCAACTCCAAGGTGGTCGACGTCATCCGCGAACTGCAATCCTTCGGCTGCGACGTGCATGTGAACGACCCCTTGGGCGAATCGAAGGAAGCCGAACATGAATACGGCATCAGCCTTACCGCGTGGGACGACCTGCCCGAGTGCGATGCTATCGTGGCGGCTGTTTCACACGCGGAGTATCTGGAAAAGCCCTTCGGTGAACTCGCTGCCAAACTGAAACCAGGTGGCGCCTTCACCGACGTCAAGTCGGCCTATGATCCGGACGTGGTGAATGCGGCGGGCTTTACGCTCTGGAGACTGTGATGGCCGCGTTCGACGCGCTGAAAAAAACGCTTCAGGCCGCGCCCCAAACCTGGCTCGTCACCGGCGTTGCCGGCTTCATTGGCAGCAATCTGGCCGAAGCCCTGTTGCTGCTCGATCAGCGAGTCGTCGGCCTCGACAACCTGGCCACCGGGCATGAAAAAAATCTGGCCCAGGTGCAGGCCAGCGTCGGCCCCGAGCGCTGGGCGCGTTTCAGCTTCACGCGTGGCGACATCTGCGACCTTGATACCTGCCATGCCGTCTGCAAGGGGGCCGACTATGTGCTGCATCAGGCCGCCCTCGGCTCGGTGCCGCGCTCGCTGGAAGACCCGCTGACCACGCACGCTGCCAACAACACCGG
>CAYGMS010000530.1:0-1697 GCA_964350905.1 uncultured Thiobacillus sp.
AGCAAAGAGTCTGCGAGGACATGTGCGGACAGCGGGTAGGGTTTGTCGAGGAACATGACCGCTTCCCCAAAGCTCTGGCCAGGGCCGACCAGCTTCATCACCTTTTCGACGCCCTTGGACGAGGTGAAGGCCAGTTTGACCTGCCCATATACCACGATGTAAAACCCATGGGAGGCATCTCCGCCATGGAACAGCTTGTCGCCGCGTGCGAGGCGCTGCTCGCGCGCGCCCAGGGCGATCCGGTTGATTTCCTCGGCGCTTATTTCATTGAATAAGGGCAGATTCGCCAGGATGGAATGAACGTCTATTTGGATCAAGATGCCTCTGGTTCCTGCAGATGACAAGACCGGAAATGGCATCAAGCCTTGGCTCTGCCCCGGTTTTTTGTTCTGGCGACATCTTACGAGCTAAGCTGGGGCTTGTCAGCCTGGAAAACAACAAAAATTCTTGTTTTTCATGTGCCGGAAAAATGGAGCTGAACATGCTGTTGCAATGAGTAGCCCCCGATTTAGCAATACTCGATCCCTCAACCGCGAGGCCTTCATGTCATCGACACGTATCGAAAAAGATTTCCTGGGCAGCAAAGAAATTCCCGTTGACGCTTATTACGGCATTCACACCGCGCGGGCGCTGGATAACTTCATGGTGTCCGGTGTGCCGATCAGCCATTTTCCACGCTTCGTCATCGCGCTCGCCATGGTCAAGAAGGCCAGCATGGCGGCGAATCTCGAATTCGGCCTGCTGCCGCCCGACAAGGCGCAGGCGATCGGGCAGGCGTGCGATGACATCATCGGCGGCAAGTTGCACGAGCACTTCGTCGTCGATCTGATCCAGGGCGGCGCGGGTACTTCGACCAACATGAATGCCAACGAGGTCATTGCCAACCGGGCGCTGGAGATACTGGGTCACGCCAAGGGCAGCTACAAGCAGCTGCATCCGAACGACCATGTAAACCTGTCGCAATCCACCAACGATGCCTATCCGACGGCTTTCCGCGTGGGGTTGCTGTTAAGCCATGCCGGGGTGCAAGAAGCGCTTGAGCACCTGATCGCCAGCTTCGCGGAGCGCGCTGACGCGTTCAAGGACATCTACAAGATCGGCCGCACGCAATTGCAGGATGCGATACCGATGACGCTGGGGCAGGAGTTTCAGGCTTTTGCCGATACGCTGCGCGAAGAGACGCAGCGCTTCAGCGATCTGGAACGGCTGCTGGGCGAGGTGGGCCTGGGTGGTACCGCCATCGGCACCGGCGTGAATGCACCCAAGGGTTATGCGGCGGTGGTGGTGCGGCATCTTTCAGAGGTCAGCGGGTTCTCGCTCACGACCGCGTCCAACCCGATCGAGGCGACCTCCGATACTGGCATTTATCTCACCTGGTCGAGCGTGCTGCGCCGCACCGCGACGAAGCTGTCGAAGATCTGCAATGACCTGCGGCTGCTGGCCTCGGGCCCGCGCGCCGGTATCGGCGAAATCCGCCTGCCGCCGGTGCAGGCGGGCTCATCGATCATGCCGGGTAAAGTGAATCCGGTGATCCCGGAGATGGTCAATCAGGTGGCGTATCAGGTGATCGGCAATGACCTGACCGTGATGATGGCCTGCGAAGGGGGGCAACTACAGTTGAATGCTTTCGAGCCGATCATGGTCGCCAATCTGTTCCAGTCGATCGACATCATCAAACGCGCGATGCGCATACTGGC
>CAYGMS010000531.1:0-1697 GCA_964350905.1 uncultured Thiobacillus sp.
CTCTGGGTTAATGGCAATCTGGAAGTTAATGGAACTGTTCTGCTTCCCAACATGGTCTCGCCCAATAAGTTTCTGGGGCTGGGTGTCACGGCTGACGATGGAGCAACATCAAACCGATTCCTTAATGGTGCGCTAGAAGACGTTCGAATCTACGACAGTGTCCTCACTACTGCCCAGGCACAGGCCATCTACAAAACTGAGCTCATGGGCAATCAAAACTCTGTCATAGCCAATGATGGCCAAACCATACGATTTGCTCTGAATGTCAATGATGCAACATCCATTTTGCTGTCCGGTTTACCAAACGGAACAATAGTTTCCAATGGAGTCAACACCCTCACTGTGAGTGCAGGAACCGCAAATATTTCCAGTTGGAATGCCGCAGAAATATCCTTGAGTGGTTACGGGGCAAACTCATTCATTTTCAGTGTCACAGGTACGGATGCTTTAGGTAACACTGCCAACCAGTTCCTCTCTGTAGTAAACAACACCGACATGTTTACCGGGACGGTCAACAATGACACGCTTACAGGCAACTCGAATTCAAACGTGCTTTCCGGTGGCGCGGGCAATGACAACCTTAACGGCGGCGCGGGCAATGACATGCTAATCGGCGGCGCAGGCAATGACACGATGACCGGTGGTACTGGAGCAGACATATTCGTATGGTCACTCGCTGACCGAGGCACAACGCTTACCCCGGCAATAGATACCATCACAGACTTTGACATAGTCGCAAACAGCGACAAGCTAGACTTGCGGGACCTATTACAAGGTGAGTCGCACAGTGGAGCGAATGCTGGCAACTTGGCAGACTACCTGCACTTTAGCTACAACTCTTCCACTCTAACGACAGTGCTTGAAGTGAAATCGCAAGGCGCTACACTCTCAGGTCCTGACCAAATCATCAATCTGACCGGTGTCAATCTCGTCGGGAGCTACACATCCGACCAACAGATCATCCAGGATCTATTGAGCAAGGGAAAACTGATTACAGACTAAAATAAGCATGAACCCGCTACGCTGCGGGTTCAAACAGGAGAAATGACGGATGCCCTATGTGATGCGCGATGAGGCGGGCCGAATTACCACGGTCAAGATGGAAGCCGGAGACGGGTTGGAGGAACTACCCATTCATTCAGCCGAGTTGCTGGAGTTCATGCGCAATGCAGGGATGGAGCAAGGTGCCTTGCAAGAATCCGACATGCGCTTGGTTCGGGTGCTGGAGGACCTGATCGATCTACTGATCGATCGCGATATCATTCGATTTACCGACCTGCCGCTCCCAGCACAGGAGAAGCTAATGGAGCGCCGCTCAATGCGGCAAACACTGGGTTCGCTCAACCTGCTTGGTGGCATGAACGAAACAATCTGATGACTGCTTGTCTATATTCAAGTCACAAATGCTGACGCAGCCATCACGGCTGCGTCAGCGCTTTCAGGCCAGCACAATGGCCGGGCCGGTCATGCCGTCGAATCCAAGTTCCTGCAAACACCCTACCTCACGCTGACTCAACACACCTTCGGCGATGGTCATCATGCCCATGGTGTGTGAAATCGTGCACAGACCACGCAGGAAGGTCTGGTTGCCGGGGCTCTGGTCGATATCACGAATAATCGCGCTATCAATCTTCAGATAATCAAGACCCACGTCATAGAGTTCGCCAATATGGCAAATCTGGTTACCCACATGCTCC
>CAYGMS010000532.1:0-1696 GCA_964350905.1 uncultured Thiobacillus sp.
GTGAAGCTTCACATAAGGCCGATTATGCACAGTCGTTGATTATGTGAAGTTGTGGGTCGAAACGCACGCCAACCATTTATTGGCGGCGGCCAGCGCGAATTCGACCTTCACATAATCATAGCGTCTTCAGGAAGTCGATCAACGAATCGGGCGCCCTGTAGCGCTGGATCTTGGCCTCTGGTTCGTGAAGCTTTGCCAACGCGCGTTCCTTCATCGTCAGGTCTGCCTCGACGTAGTGGTGAGTCGTAGTTGGGCTCTCATGCCCGAGCCAAAGCGCGATCACGCTGATATCGACGCCGGCCTGCAACAGATGCATTGCCGTGGTGTGACGGATCGTATGTGGCGAGATCCGTCGCTTTGCCAAGTCGGGGTTGGTCTCTGTTGCAGTCTCCACCGCCAATGCGAGTCTTTGGTGAGCATTGTTTCGCGTCATCGCGTGTCCGCTGCGACTTGGCAGCAATGGCGATGCCGCTCCGAGCTGCGGATTCAACTTCAACCAGGCCCGGATCGCCTTGACGGTCGAACGCCACAGCGGCACGCTGCGCTGCTTGCGGCCCTTGCCATGCAGATGCACGCAAGCCGCGCCATCGTCTAGCACCGCCTCGCCGACCTTGACCCCAGTGATCTCGGACACGCGCGCCCCAGTGTTGTAGAGCAGCAGGAACAGCACATGGTCCCGCTGTCCAATCCACGTTCCATCCGGCGTGCCGATCACCGCCAGCATCTCCTCGCGCGACAGATAGCCGAACATCGGGCGTTCGAAACGCTTCACGGGCACGCCCAGTGCGCGTTCAATCACCTGCAATGACGACACATCCCGGTGGGCGGCGAACTTCAGGAACGACCGCAGGGCCGCCAGGCGTGCATTGCGGCTGCGCACGGAATTGTGGCGCTGGCGTTCCAGATAATCGAGGAAGGCCGTGATCAGCTCCGGTGTGATGTCGGCCAGCGCCATTGTGGCCGGCGACTTGCCCAGGCGCGATTCGGCAAAGTCGAGGAAGAGCACGAAACCATCGCGATAGGCGGCGATGGTCTGCGTGCTGAGTGCCCGCTGCTGGGTCAGATACTCGGCGAAGTAGGCTTGGACGAGTGCGGCGAATGAGGGCGGTGATTTCGGTTGCTTACTCATCGCCGTCTCCCGGCAGGTCGGCGAAGCGCTCGAACTTGCCGCCGGCAAGCGCCATCAACTCAGGAACGGCGGTGAGATACCAGTAGGTGTAGAAGATCTCGGCGTGGCCCATGTAGGTCGACAGCGCCAACATCATCTGGTCGATGTCGGTGCCATCTGCATGCCAGAGCATCATGCGCCGGACGGCAAAGGTGTGGCGCAGGTCATGCAGACGTGGTGCATCGTGCGCGCCGCGATTGACCCAGCCCAAGCTGTCGCGCAGCGCGGTGAAGACGCGATGTGCTTGCCGCTCGCCGAGTGGCTGCCCCAATTGCCGGCCGCGGCTACTGATGAGGAACGGGATATCGCCTGTCGTCGGAACATGCCGCGCACGCTGCCGCTGGTAGCGGGCCAGCGCCGCGACAGTGCTCGGGTGCATGGGCAACTGACGCGACTTGGCGAACTTGGTTTGCCGCACAATCAGCATCCCCCGTTTGAGATCGACGTCGGCGTCGCGCAGGTGAATGGCTTCCGAGACTCTCAGGCCAGTCGATGCCATCAGGCCGAACAGGGTCTCGAAGGTGGCCG
>CAYGMS010000533.1:0-1695 GCA_964350905.1 uncultured Thiobacillus sp.
AAAATAGTGCTGGGTCTTTTCGCCGTGGTGGCGCTGCTTGCCGTCGGCATCGCGGCCGGCCTGTGGTGGGAAAGAAACAAGCTTGCGGATGGTGGCATGGCCATGCCTGCTGACACTGAGAAAACCGGCCGCACGGTGCTGTACTGGTATGACCCGATGGTGCCCACGCAAAAGTTCGACAAGCCCGGCAAGTCGCCTTTCATGGACATGGAACTGGTGCCGAAATATGCCGACGATGGCGGCGATGCCGCGACCGTGAAAATCGATCCGGGCGTGGCCCAGAACCTGGGCGTGCGTCTGGTTAGCGTCACGCGTGGTGCGCTGGATACGGATGTGATGGCAACCGGTATCGTCGATTTCAACGAACGCGATATCGCCATCGTGCAGGCGCGTACCGGCGGGTTCGTGGAACGGGTGGCCAGTCTGGCGCCGAACGATGTCATTCAATCCGGCGCTTTCATCGCCGAACTGCTGGTGCCGGAATGGGCCGCATTGCAGGAGGAATATCTGGCACTCAAGGCATTGGGCGATCCCTCGCTGGAAAGCGCGGCCCGCAACCGGATGCGGCTGGGCGGCATGCCCGAAAGCCTGATACGTGACGTGGCCAAAAGCGGCAAGATCCGCAACCGCATTTCGATCACCGCCCCGCGCAGTGGCGTGATTCAGGTACTCGAGGTGCGCCCCGGCATGACCTTGATAACGGGCCAGACGCTGGCACGCATCAATGGCATCGGCACGGTGTGGCTCGATGTAGCGGTACCGGAAGCGCAGGCCGGCTCGGTACGAGTGGGGCAGACCGCCGAGGTCGCCTTCGCCGCGTTTCCGGGCCAGCCGGTGCAGGGCCGTGTGACGGCCCTGCTGCCGACGCTGAACGATGCCGCGCGTGCGCTGCGGGTGCGGGTTGAACTGCCCAACAAGAATGGTCAGCTGCGACCGGGATTGTCCGCGCAGGTCAGCCTCAAGGGGAGTGGCGGTGAATCGGCGCTGCGTGTGCCGACCGAGGCCGTGATTCGCACCGGTCGCCGGGCGATTGTCATCGTCGCCGAAGCAGAAGGCCGCTATCGCCCGGTTGAGGTCACTCTGGGTGCCGAGTCTGGCAAAGAGACGTTCATCCTGTCCGGGTTGGATGAAGGTCAAACCATCGTCGCCAGCGGTCAGTTCCTGATTGATTCCGAGGCCAGCCTGCAGGGGCTCGTTGCGCGTGCGGCCAGTGCGGATGCCATGATGCCGGCATCGGTTGCGCTGCACGAGGCGGATGCCGTGATTGATGAAGTGTCCGATGCCTATGTCACGCTGTCGCACGGCCCTTTCAAAACCCTGTCGATGCCCGGCATGACCATGGAGTTTCCGCTGGCCAGTCCGAAAGTTGCCAAGGGCCTGAAGGCAGGCGACCGGGTGCGAGCCGGTGTGCGTGAAACCGATGAAGGTCTGCTGGTTGAAAAACTCGACAAGACCGGAGGCGAAAAATGATTGCGCGCCTGATTCACTGGTCGGTCGCCAACCGCTTTCTGGTGTTGCTGGCGACGCTGTTCACCGTGGCCTGGGGCATCTGGGCGGTAAAAACCACGCCCATCGACGCATTGCCCGACCTGTCAGACGTGCAGGTCATCATCCGCACGCCTTACCCGGGGCAGGCGCCGCAAATCGTCGAGAACCAGGTCACCTATCCGCTCGCCACCACCATGCTCTCGGTAC
>CAYGMS010000534.1:0-1693 GCA_964350905.1 uncultured Thiobacillus sp.
GTGCTTCTGCACCGATATTGCCCGGTATCCGTTCGCCCGCCAGTTCCTGCCAGCCCTGATCGCGCCAAACATAAAAGATGCGAACCGCGGTGCGTACCGGGTTTGCAGGTTTGCACATCAACCGCACGAAAACGACCGGAGACTGAAGTTCAATACTGGCGCGGGCTTTCGGCCTATCAGCCGCTGAAAACAGGCAAAACGGTCGCTCAGCCGTCGCCCTAAGGCCATACGGTCTTCATCAACAGTCCAGCCAGAGATTGGTAGACTCTCACCGATCGACAACGACTTTGATGCAGAACACCCGAGCGCCAATGCCATGAACACCGAACCATGGGTTACCGCCGAGCATGTCGCCCAGCACCTGGGCGTGGCCAAAGACACCGTCTACCGCTGGCGGGAGCGCAAGGGCCTGCCTGCGCACCGCGTAGGGCGGCTGTGGAAATTCCAGTTGTCCGAGATCGATGAATGGGTGCGCGCGGGCGGTGCGGATGATGAGCCAACGGCGCAAGGCGATGGGGAGAATTTATGAGCATGAACGAGGCGGATACCCGCTACCACCTGATTGACCCTGTCCTGCGCGACAAAGGCTACGTCAGCCGTGAACGTATCACGCTCGAAACCATCCTGACCCCGGCTCCGGTCGAACCCAGTGGTGCCAAAGGGCGTCGCCGCAAGGGTCCCGGTCGCACGGACTATCTGCTCTGCGCACAGGTGGGCGAGATGCCCAAAGCCCTGCCTGTCGCCGTGCTCGAAGCTAAGAAAGAAGGCGACGACCCACTCAAAGGCATGCAGCAGGCCAAGGGTTATGCCGACTGTGAGCGCTTCGACGTGAAATACGTCTTCGCCACCAATGGCCATCGCTATGGCGAGTTCGATTGCGTCACCAGCCTGCAAGGCGGCCCATTATCGAAGTACCTGAATACCCAGATTCAGGTTTTGCTAGTTGGCGGGAGTCGTTCATCAGACTTCCCCACCAGTAATTTGGAGCCTCAAGTGGAAACGCGGCTCTTTAGCCAAGTTGTTTCGACTGCACGGCGGCAAATAGAATGGCTTTTGAAAATTGAGGGAGGGCTCGATGTCGAATGACGCCCTCATTCTTTCCGGCGAATTCCTGCTCTATGAAGCCGAGGATGGCCATACCGCCCCGCGTGCAGGCAAAAGAGGGGTGCGGAATGAGCAAGAATAAACCACCGCAAATTCTCAAAAAAAACGAGGTGTCCCTCGTCCGTTCATCGGCGGCAGAATACCTGACCTTTGTGGCCGCAACTGGTAACGCGCAAAGCAGCGTGGAAATGCGCTATGAGGATGAAAACCTCTGGCTCACGCAGAAGATGATGGCCACGCTCTACGATGTGTCGGTGCCAGCCGTCAGCCAACATTTGAAGCGCATCTATGCCGACAACGAGCTGGAGCGCGAGGCAACTGTTAAGCAATACTTAATGGTTCAAACCGAGGGCGAGCGCGAAGTTCAGCGCAAGGTGGATCACTACAGCTTGCAGGCCATCATTGCCATCGGATTCAAGATCGAAAACGAGCGCGCGGTGCAGTTCCGTAAATGGGCCAACCAGATCGTCAAGGATTACACGATTCAGGGCTGGGTAATGGATGCGGATCGCCTGAAGAGTGGAGGCAGCGTGCTGACCGAAGACTTCTTCGAGCGGCAGTTGGAGAAGATCCGGGAAATCCGGCTCTC
>CAYGMS010000535.1:0-1690 GCA_964350905.1 uncultured Thiobacillus sp.
CCCAAACCGTGTCTGGCTCGCATAAAAAAGTAATGAGGACCTGAAAATGAAAGGAGGGAAGACGCTTGCTGATATGATCGGATGTCTTCAGAGCTCAGTAGCCAATAAAAAGGTGACTTTACAGGTCATTGATGACGCCAAAGGCCAACTTTCTGATCTTGGATTTAAACAATATGACCTTAAAAAGTTCCCAAAATTGTCCGGCACGGCTAGCTTCAGTGGAGGCGTAAGCACGTCGCCGCAGAGCCTGGCAGAGGCTCTTTTGTGGAAACTTGGAAAATGGACCACTTATCAGACATTTGTACGAAACTTTATTGACGAAAACCTGCAGGTTTCTTCAAGAGGTGGTGTGGTTTTCTCGGCTTTTGCGAAACATCTCCAGGATAATGAAAATCCTATCTATGATCAGCACGCCATCCGAGCCCTGTGGGCTATTTGTAAATTCACGGAGGAAGAGTCCCAAAAATGCAAGTCACTTCTTTTCGATGGGCGTAATAATTGGAAAGATGCCGGATCGGGTGATGACGGTTCTTGCTATGTGATCTTCGTAAATTACGTCCGCGAGATATGCGATGACGAGGAGCTCTCCAACGACGATCTGGATAGATTGCTCATGCCCCTTGGTCAAGCGATAAAGAAGGAGACCAAGAACGGGGCGAGATCACCCCAATCAGAGTGGGAACGATTCAAAAATCTCTGTTGGCCTTCAAAATAAGCAACGGGCAGCTTTTTCAACGAATGGGCAGGCCACCACTCACATGAACAGAGTTAGCCCCCTCACCTTCTCAAGATACACGCACTGCTTGCAGTCCGTGGCGGCCTCTGGCGGGCCGTCCGCCTCCAGGCAGGCCTTTGCCTTCTGCAAGGCCTCCTCCACCCATGAATCACTGCCCGTATAAGGGATGAGCGAGACCTTGAACCGCACGACTCCGTCGAACCTGGCAGCAGACTTGTCGCCGTTGCAGTAGACGAAGTACCCGGTATCCGAAACTTCGAATCCCGTTTGGCGCAGCAACCACTGATAGACCTCCATCTGCCGCTTGTAGCCGGCCTGCCAGTCGGAATCGAGGTTCACCTCGCTGTCCTTGGCGGTCGCCTTGTAGTCAGCAACGACGAGTTGACCGCTTTCCCGGTCGATCCACACATCGTCGACAGCCCCAAACACTTCGAAGCCGGACTGTTCGTGGAGAGCTCGCACACCCTTGAAGTTGTTTCGCCAAGATTCAAGCCTCGAATCGGCGTAGGGAACCGCGTTCAGTCCCGCCTCGGTCATGTACGGGTGCGGCTGGCCAAGCCTACGGTAATGGTCAAACTCCTTCTTCAGCAGATGATCGACCGCAGAATTAATCGAAAACGGTGGGCCGGCGGGCGGTCGGACGCCCAAGCGCTGATGCAGATAGAAGCACCGCGGGCAGTTCACGAACTTTTCCAGGCCGGTTCGGCTTAGGGGAAAAGGCTTGTCGCTGTCGGGTTTGAAGAGTTTTTTCGGAGGCATCCCAAGGTCCGCAAGTGAATTCGACGCCTGCACCATGCAGGCGGCACTCAGCTCTTAACGGGGATCACCTGGATTTTCTTGAACCCAATAACACGAGCAGAAGCAGTGGTCCAGTGCGCATACTCAGGACACTCACACGCGACACAACCTGTCGACCTGATCGTCATGCTGTCTCCATCGAAAACGCGGGCTGAA
>CAYGMS010000536.1:0-1681 GCA_964350905.1 uncultured Thiobacillus sp.
TGGCCGATTATGCACAGTCGTTGATTATGTGAAGTTGTGGGTCGAAACGCACGCCGACGGTTGATGGGCGGCGGTCAGCGCGAATTCGACCTTCACATAATTACAACGTCTTCAGGAAGTCGATCAACGAATCGGGCGCCCGGTAGCGCTGTAGCTTGGCCTCTGGTTCGTGAAGCCTGGCCAACGCGCGTTCCTTCATCGTCAGGTCTGCCTCGACGTAGTGGTGAGTCGTAGTTGGGCTCTCATGCCCGAGCCAAAGCGCGATCACGCTGATATCGACGCCGGCCTGCAACAGATGCATTGCCGTGGTGTGACGGATCGTATGTGGCGAGATCCGTCGCTTTGCCAAGTCGGGGTTGGTCTCTGTTGCAGTCTCCACCGCCAATGCGAGTCTTTGGTGAGCATTGTTTCGCGTCATCGCGTGTCCGCTGCGACTTGGCAGCAATGGCGATGCCGCTCCGAGCTGCGGATTCAACTTCAACCAGGCCCGGATCGCCTTGACGGTCGAACGCCACAGCGGCACGCTGCGCTGCTTGCGGCCCTTGCCATGCAGATGCACGCAAGCCGCGCCATCGTCGAGCACCGCTCCTCCGACCTTGACCCCAGTGATCTCAGACACACGCGCCCCAGTGTTATAAAGCAGCAGGAACAGCACATGGTCCCGCTGCCCAATCCACGTTCCATCCGGCGTACCGATCACCGCCAGCATTTCCTCGCGCGACAGGTAGCCGAACATGGGGCGTTCGAAACGCTTCACCGGAACGCCCAGTGCGCGTTCGATCACCTGCAATGACGACACATCCCGGTGGGCGGCGAACTTCAGGAACGCCCGCAGCGCCGCCAGGCGTGCATTGCGGCTGCGCACGGAATTGTGCCGCTGGCGTTCCAGATGATCGAGGAAGGCCATGATCAGCTCCGGCGTGATGTCCGCCATCACCATCGCTACCGGTGACTTGCCCAGTCGGGACTCGGCAAAGCCAAGGAACAGCACGAAGGCATCCCGGTAGGCCGCCACCGTGCATGGGCTCAGCGCACGCTGCTGGGTCAGATACTCGGCGAAGTAAGCTTGCACGAGTGCGGCGAATGAGGGCGGTAACTTCGGTTGCTTACTCATCGCAGTCTCTCGGCAGATCGGCAAAGCGCTCGAACTTGCCGCCGGCGAGTGCCATCAGTTCGGGTACGGCCGTGAGATACCAGTACGTGTAGAAGATTTCGGCGTGTCCCATGTAGGTCGACAGCGCCAGCATCATCTGATCCACATCGGTGCCATCGGCATGCCAGAGCATCATGCGCCGGACGGCAAAGGTATGGCGCAGGTCATGCAGACGTGGCGCATCGTGCGCGCCACGATTGATCCAGCCCAGGCTGTCACGCAGCGCGGTGAAGACGCGATGTGCCTGCCGCTCGCCGAGCGGCTGTCCCAGTCGGCGGCCACGGCTGCCGATGAGGAACGGTGTATCTAGCAAGGTGGGCACATGCCGCGCACGCTGCCGCCGGTAACGAGCCAGCGCCGCGACGGCACTCGGATGCAAGGGCAACTGGCGAGACTTGGCGAACTTGGTCTGCCGGATGGTCAGCATCCCATGTTTGAGATCGACGTCGACATCGCGCAGGTGAATGGCTTCGGAGACTCTCAGGCCAGTCGATGCCATCAGGCCGAACAGGGTCTCGAAGGTGGCCG
>CAYGMS010000537.1:0-1679 GCA_964350905.1 uncultured Thiobacillus sp.
ACGCTCGGTTTTCCTTCGGGTGGGCGCGCATGCTGTTTCTCGAATTTTTCGGCTACTGTCACTTTTGATTATTCCGATCGCGACCGAACTGTCGGAAAAGGTGAATTCGATCCTGTGGGTCCGCAAGTACAAGGACACCCTGGCGTTCGGCAACATCACCGGCGCGATGGTGTTCCAGGGCACGCTGCTGCCCGCAATCAGTACTTCGCTGACACCGTGGGTGCCGAAAAAGAAGTGCTGCTGAGGGAGATGATCACCCTGGTCGCGGCATTCTGGTGGTGCTGAACGGCGACTTGCGGGTGTGGCACCTGTTCGTCAACGGCGTCCTGTATCTGTATCTAATCTATCTGGCCGCGGTGTTGCCATGAAGCACGAAAAAACGGCGGGGTTTCCCGCCGTTTTCCATGATGCAGTTGGCTGGAACCTTTTTCGTCAGGCACGGCGTCGGGCTACCCCGCCGACCAGAGCAAGTCCGACCAGCATCATTGCCCAGGTGCTGGCCTCAGGTACTGGCGTGACCTGCCAGCCGATGTCCTGCATCGCGGCAAAATCGAGGTCGGTAAAGTACTTGCGGGTGCCGGCGGTGATGCTTGGATCCATCGCGGCTTCCTGCACCATTCCATTAAACGTGCTCTGCGTACCCTCTGCCCAATGCGAGGTGTCGCTGGTCAAAGCAACCGTTCCGGCGGCACTGCCCACGAAGTTTCCGTCGACGATATGCGAGTCGAACGAACCCGAGGTGCCGTAGCCCAGCACATGGGCCAACTCGTGCAAGGCAACCGAGTAGAAATCGAACTCATCGCTTTGCAGGTAGTCGGGGGTCAGGCCGAAGTACCAGTTGCTGTCGGTGTTGAAGCTGATCGATCCACCCCAGGGCGAGACGTCGGCGGGATCGGGCAATTGGCCGCGGTTGGCGGCGTCGCTGCAGAAACTGCCGAAGCCGCTGCAACTGAATCCACCCGGCCCGCCCAAGCCCAGCGTGCTGCCCCCCAGGCTGGCGCCGCCGACGTAAATCCGGATGACATCAAGG
The DNA here is from genome assembly GCA_964350905.1 of uncultured Thiobacillus sp. Taxonomy (GTDB): domain Bacteria; phylum Pseudomonadota; class Gammaproteobacteria; order Burkholderiales; family Thiobacillaceae; genus Thiobacillus. The sequence goes on from CAYGMS010000537.1 coordinate 1,031, forward strand.
GCGATGTCCTGCCCGGCCAGTGTCACATCGAACCCATCCGGATCGGAGGGGTTGAAGAAGACGGTGCTGAAACTGTTGCTGCCTGCAGAATCGATGGCGGTGAGAGAATCGGCAAACCGCGATTCGAACACCGTCGCCACGCCATCCAGAACGGACTGGCGACTCGCATCGGAGAAAAATCCGCTGCTGTCGAAACTATAGTCGAACTGGATGTCGATATTGGCCAGCGCGGATTGGGTGACGGCCAGCAGGCTCAGGCTGGCCCAAGTTCTTGTAAGCATGTTATCCCCTTGGGTGGATCGGTTGATACGCGTCCGCTTATTATTTCTCCGGAATGGTAGGCCAGGGACACGAGGCAGTCCAGCGATTTAGCAGTGTGTCGCTCATGCGTCCGGCGGATCGCGGCGGAACGGGGTGTCGAGTTCATCCATGTAATGCCCGATGGCATCGGTTTCGCGTTCCAGAAAGAGGTCGACCGCCTTGCGGAATTCCGCATTCTCCAGCCAGTGCCAGGAATGCGTGGCTGTAGGAACCAGGCCGCGGGCGAGCTTGTGTTCCCCCTGGGCGCCGCCTTCAAACACCTGCAGGCCATGGGCAATCGCATATTCAATCCCTTGCTGGTAGCAGGTCTCGAAGTGTAGGCCGGGCA
>CAYGMS010000538.1:0-1677 GCA_964350905.1 uncultured Thiobacillus sp.
TCTGGACAAGATGCTGGCAGTGTCAGACGCACGCCGTGCCAGCATGCTGGAGCGGGCACATGTGATCAAAGCGTTCTATGGTCAGCTGACACCCGAGCAGCAGGCGGTATTTGACACTGAAGCCATGCCGAAGCGCCATCAGGCCCGCCAGTCACATCGCGTTCAATCCTGAGTTGTACGGTAGTCATTTATCAAGCGTGGATGGGCAACCATCCACGCTTTTTAGTGCTCCGGCATGCTGCGTTGCGCAGCGGTTTTTTAAGGCAGGTGAAGACTGTTCAGCCCGATGGCGCGTTGCCGAGCAAAGCTGCAGTATCCTGACCTGATCTTGATTCAGGGGGAATTCATGAAAATTCGCACTGTTCTGACTATGGGCCTGATGTTGGCATTGCTGGGTTGCAGCAAGCTTACGCTGGATAACTACAACAAAATCACCCTGGGCATGAGTTACGACGCCGTGGTTCTGTTGATCGGACCGCCGGAAAAATGTGACGACATGATGGGCGTGCGTAGCTGCGAGTGGGGTGATGACAAGCGCTCGGTCCAGGTGAGTTTTGTCGCGGGTCAGGTGCTGATTTTTTCATCCCGTAACCTGAAATGACACACTGCCAGTCAATCGGGTCAGGCAAAGCCATGCCCGGATAGCGATAAATATTCGCCATGCATGGATGCGAGTGCTAGATTGCTTTTATTGGGTCGCAACGGCCTGATTTAAAAAGGAGATCGTATGCGCACCATTTTGGCCATTGCCTTGCTCGGACTGACACTCAACATCTGGGCCGCTCCTGAAACCTACAAGATCGATGACACCCACAGTTTTGCCAACTGGAGCGTGCGACATATCGTTGGCAAAACCACCGGCACATTCACCGGAGTGAAGGGCACATTGATGCTCGATCCGGCCAATCCCAACACCGGCTCGGCAAATGTGACTGTCAGTCTGTATTCACTGGAATCCGGCCACCGTGAGCGTGATGTGCACTTATTGACCAGCGATTTTCTGGATGCAAATGCGTATCCGGAGATGCGCTTTGTGGCGAGTGGATTCCGTTCAACCGGCAAGGACATGGGCGTGATGAGCGGGCAGTTGACGCTGCATGGCGCCACACGCCAGGTCAATATTCCCTACAAGATTCTGGGTACGGCAACTGATCCCTGGGGCAATGTGCGCACGGCGTTTGAAGGCACGTTCAGCCTGAACCGGTCTGACTACGGCATCATGAAATTTGTCGATGGCGGCAGCGGCATGATCGGCAACGCAGTGGAGATCACGCTGCTGGTTGAAGCGCTGAAGCTGGGACCGGATGGCCAGCCCGTCAATATGAAAGCCAAGCCTGCCGTGCCACCTGCGGCCGCCCCGTCCCAGCCTGCTGACCCAGCCAAGAAGGACGAGCGCCCGGATCTCAAGGACATGCTCAAGGGCATTTTTAATTGAAGCGGGGCTGCCCTGGAGTCGGGGTGGCTATCGGGGCGATGGCGTGCATGCTGATGCTGGGCATGTCGCTAACCCATGCAGCCACGCTCACGCCGGCGAACAAGTCAGAGATCAATGCCTTGCTGCTGGTGCTCAAGACTTCGGGTTGCCAGTTCAATCGGAATGGCACGTGGTATTCATCACAGGATGCGGAGACGCACCTTGCCCGGAAGCTGGACTATCTGGTGAGCAAAAGCGCTGTC
>CAYGMS010000539.1:0-1674 GCA_964350905.1 uncultured Thiobacillus sp.
CTCTCAAGAAACACCTATTAAGTGATTGATTTGTAATGTTGCTTTTCAGGCCGCATTTTCAGATTCGACGAGTTTCATGCCCATCTTTTCAGCGCGCAAACTCAATTGCCGTAGCGCCCGTTCCCGATAGCGCTCTTCGTAATAATCCTGACCTTGATCGGTGTATTCCTCACCCTTGGTGAGCATGGTGTAGATCAGCCGCGCCAGTTTGTGGGCGGCAGCGGTCACCGCCTTGGGTTTGTCCATGCGTGCGCACATTCGACGGAAGTAGGCACCCAGCGCGGATTGGCTGCTGCGCAGTGCCGCTGCAGCCAATCGCAAGGCCTGCGCCGCACGGTTAGCGACCCGTTTGGTTTTGCCGCTCATCACTTTGCCGCCGGTGATCTTGGTGCCGGGGCACAGCCCCAGCCAACTTGCAAAGTGCCCGACGGTGGGAAACCGTGTCATGTCCGCGCCCGTCTCGGAAATGACAGCGAGCGCGGTGGTGACGTCGATGCCGTCGATGCGGGTGAGATCTACTCCGCACATCCTGAACAGCTGGCCGCGCAGGTCGAACTTGGGCGCGTTCCTGGCGCGACCCCGCTTCTTGCCTTTGGCCGGTTCACCATCGTGCGTTTGCAGGCTGTGCAGCTGCTGTTCGATCTCGCGGTCACACTCGGCCAGTTGTGTGCCAATGAAGTCGAACATGGCCAGCGCCTGCTTCAAGGCAAACAGATGTTCAGCGCGCCAGCTGCCTTGCAGGCTTTTGGCGATTTCATCAACGCTGGCGCGGATGCGCACATTCTTCATTGAGGCCAGAACCTGTCCGTCTCGCTCGCCATCGACAATGGCGCGCAGGATCTTCTGACCGGTCTCGCCCACCACGTCGGAAATGACATTGGTGAGTTGGATGTTCATCTGGGTGAGAGCCTTTTGCATGTGCTGAACATGCCGACCTTGGCTACGCAGCAGCATGCCGCGCTGACGCCACAGTGCACGCAAAGTACACACGGCGTCGGGCGGACGGAATGCACCGCTGAGCAAACCGTAGCTCATAAGCTGTTGTAACCACTGGCAATCGAGTACGTCAGATTTGCGGCCGGAGACGTTCTTGACGTGGCGTGCGTTAACCAGCAGTACGCTAAAACCGCGTGATTCCAGCAACTCGAACAAGGGAATCCAGTAAACGCCGGTGGATTCCATTGCAACGGTGTCGACGCCGCAGGCGGCGAGCCAGTCGGCCAGAGCGTTCAGATCGACGGTGAAGCTTGGGAATTCACGCACCGGTTCGTCATCGCGGTCAGGCGGTACGGCGACAAAGTGGCTGGCCGAGCCAATGTCGATGCCGGCGGCGTTGGGGTGAGTGATGCTCAGGGCGGCTCGGGACTTACCGGGTTTGGGGCTGATGTTTGCGTTGCGTCGGGACATGGCTTGCTCCATCATTCAGGTTGGAATGTGGCGCTGCATCGGGTACGCCGTCTAGCTCACTCTCTCAAACGGGATATCGGCTTGATGGCTGCGAACCACCATGACGATTCACCAATGTCGATGACGTCACCCAGGACCACGCTAACCCGCGGGCAATATGCACCATTGCTACATCGGTCTTCCGCAGCACCGCATTCCACTTTGCCACAGCGAGAGCACCACATGTTTCTTCGGCGCGATTTGCGGCTTGGGGCCGATTACTACGCT
>CAYGMS010000540.1:0-1664 GCA_964350905.1 uncultured Thiobacillus sp.
ATTGTTGGGCGAGTCGCTGTATTTTGCCGGCAGAACGAAATTGGGGCCGTGCGGCTTGAGCTGGAAAGTACCCTGCTTGGCCGCGTCGTCCAGTTCCCAATGGCGCGACAAGGCTGAAACCGTTTCCGGAGCCGCTACCGGAGCCACCAGGTGCAACGCCGTTTCCTGTGGCGCGGATTGTGACGGGGGCGTATCCGGACTGGCCAGCCGATCGAAGCAGGCCAGCCGTTGGTCATCCTGCCTGATGGCTGAACAGGTTTCGAGACTGGCAAGCGGAGCAGCCTGGGCGGAGCATCCCTGCATGGCGCCAAGCAGACCGCCCCACATGAATATCGCCGCAGAGCTGCGGAGACGGTACTCGATCGACTTCATTTTTTGGATCCTTCTGAAACCACATTGCAATTAATTACTGCGCCGCCAGACAGGGGGTACTCAGTTGCAAGACCTCGCCCACCCGGAGGACGCTGACCGTGATCGCTTCGGCAGGATCCACGCAACGGAGTTGCGTTTGGATCTTCCGGTAGGTGTCATCGTTCTGCATCAGGGGTATATCCATGACCGACAGGATGATGTCGCCGCCCAGCAGGAATTCCTGTGCACCTATGCGTGCCGGTACTGTGCCGGGGCGCAGCCCGAGGCGTGAGGCCGGCGAGTTGTCGGCAACTTGTTCAACCAGCACACCGAATGGCTGTGGCAGGTTGAATATTCCGGCCAGCGGACCGGCCAGCGCGCTTCCTTCGAAGCCGGTCCAGAAGGTACGCTCCTCGAGCAGCAGTTGCTTTGCCGTGTCCGAAGTCACAGCGAACCCCAGCCCCTCAAAGCCGCCTGACCTCGAGAGGATATGACTGACGATCCCGATCACCTCACCCGCCATGTTGAATATGGGGCCGCCGGAATTGCCTTGATTCACGGCCGCATCGGTTTGAAAAAGCTCCCCGGTCTCGAACCCGCCCATCACCACGTTCTGCTTGTGTCGCGCGCTGAGATGGCCAACCGTAAGAGTGTGTGCGATTCCGTAAGGCGCGCCCACGACAAACACTGGGTCGCCGATGCTCGCCCGGCTCGAGTCGCCGAGTTTGGCCACGACGGCATCTTTCGGGACACGTTCGAGCTGAAGCAAGGCGACGTCGGCCATGGGTGCAGAAGCGACGACATGTGCATCGATCACCTGCCCGCTCTGAAATTTCACCTTGATCACACTCGCCGCCTGCACCAGGTGTGCCGCTGTCATAATCTTGCCGTCACGCGAGATCAGCACGCCCGATCCGATGTTCCCGGCACTCGTCTTCTGCAGCCCGTGGCTGCTGGCCAGGAGCATTGTCTGCTGGGTTCCGATGATGACGACCGCATCACTCACTTGCCTGAAGCGATCGGCAACCTCGCCGGATGTGGCCGTGCCGCATAGTGCCAGAAGCAGCGCGGCCAACAGGGCCTGTAAACGAATTCTCATATCAATTACCTCAGTGGGTTGTGCTTCAACGCCTAGATCGGCGGCACGCCCTTGTAGAAATCCTGTAGCACGGCAACCGCATCATCCGCGCTGTCCACGATCGTGAAGAGATCGAGATCAGGCCCGGCGATCACCCCCTCCTCCACCAGGAATTCGAAATCGATCGCCCGCCGCCAGAATGGCTCGCCGACCAGAACAATCGGCATCCGCTCGA
>CAYGMS010000541.1:0-1659 GCA_964350905.1 uncultured Thiobacillus sp.
AGAAGCTGGAGACCACCGCACTGTATGCCCAGGTCGCCACCGACATCCTGCGCGAAGTGGTCAGTCCCCTGGAGACCCTGCACCCCGCGTAGGTCACGGCCATGGGACGTTGCGCCCTGGAGGTCGCGGATATCTTCCGTGTCCACGGGCCAGCCTGGCGGCAAGCTGAGTGTGGCCACCTGAGCCGGGGTCAGCTCAAGGTCATGTCGGCCATCGAACAGTGCCGCAGCGCGGCGCTGGGGGGACATGTGCTGCACTGCAACGCCTGCGAGCACACCGAGATCGCCTACAACTCCTGCAGAAACCGGCATTGCCCGAAATGCCAGGGAACCGCCGCACGGCGTTGGCTCGAAGCCCGCCAGGCCGATCTGCTGCCGGTGGACTATTACCACGTGGTGTTCACCCTGCCGGCCCCGATCAGTGCCATCGCCTACACCAACAAGGCGGTGATCTATGCACTGCTGTTCGAGGTCGCCGCCGAGACCCTGCGCACCATTGCCGCCGACCCGAAGCATCTGGGCGCGCACATCGGCGTGACCCTGGTGCTGCACACCTGGGGATCGGCGCTGACGCACCATCCCCACGTGCATGGCATCGTCCCCGGCGGCGGGCTGTCGCCCAACGGCACGCGCTGGGTCTCATGCAAGCCGGGCTTCTTCCTGCCGGTGCGGGTGCTGTCGCGGTTGTTTCGTCGCCGCTTCCTCGAAGCGCTCGAGACGGCGTATCGCAGCGGTCAATTGCAGTTCTTCGGTGACTACGCGCAACTCGCCGACGCGACGGTCTTCGCCGACTGGCTGCAACCGTTGCGGAAATGTGAGTGGGTGGTCTACGCCAAGCGCCCGTTTGCCGGACCGGCGGCGGTGCTGGCGTATCTGTCGCGTTATACCCACCGGGTGGCGATCTCCAACAGCCGATTGATCGCCCTGGACGAACGCGGCGTCAGCTTCCGCTGGAAGAATTACCGCGCCAAGGGCAGGACGCGGCACAAGACGATGACGCTCGGTGTCGACGAGTTCATGCGCCGCTTCCTGCTGCATGTGCTGCCTGGGGGCTTTCATCGTATCCGCCACTATGGGCTGCTTGCCAATAGCGGACGGAGGGATCACCTGGCGAAGGTTCGTGAATTGCTTCACGTCGTAGCCAACGCTGACGCCGATTCCCCGGGTACGGATGCAGCCCCCAACGTTGCTCAGCCGACCTTTGTCTGTCCGGACTGTGGGGCAGCGATGATCGTGGTTGAGGTTCTGATGCGCGGGCAACCGATCCGTGCACCACCACCGTTTCGAGGTGCGCCATGAGCGTGACCGCTTCCCGATGCATCAGCCAACCGTCGGCTCTTCAGTGTCCAGTGCCGATAGCGGACGGCTTTGCCCTGCGCTGGAATAATGGGGTTTGGTGCCTGAGACCACCCCGGATCATTGAGCGTATCCGCTCCGGGTGGCGATATCGAACAGCTGCCCAGCAGAAGTTGATCCGCCTCATCGCCACGTCCAGCTCGAGTGCAACCCTTCAAATCCCCATAGACCGGTAGGCTCCCCAGCCGCCATCGGTGCATCCCGCGGTTTCCTCCCTCGAGGCTTGTCCGACGCCTGCCCGCTGGGCGCGCTCGCGTACTGTCAGGCCTGCGGGTGAGGGCAGGCATCGTACAACCCTTAACAA
>CAYGMS010000542.1:0-1657 GCA_964350905.1 uncultured Thiobacillus sp.
CCCCCCGCGTCAGAATAGTTGTCGCCTCGATATGATCTTGAACTTGGGGGCGATAAGGAAGAGCGATGGCACGGTACGGAGAAGGATTCAAGAATAGGGCGGTTGCGCGGTTGCTGCCACCGGAGAGCGCCGCTGTAGTCACGGTGGCGACAGAGACGGGCGTGTTGGTGAAGACATTGGAACGCTGGCGCGAAGAGGTGCAGTCCAGGCCCGCCCGAGGGCGGGCCTGGACAGCGCGCGCCCGGCTCGACGCGGTGATCACCACGGCGGCGCTGGACGAGGTGAGCAAGAGCGCATGGTGCCGCGAGCACGGCGTCTATCCGACCGAACTGGAGCAGTGGCGCCTGAGTGCCACGACGGCATTGGCGGAACCCGAAGCGCCCCGCGCCAGCCCGCACGCCACGCGACAGGACAAGAAGCGCATCAAGGAACTCGAACGCGAGCTGCTGCGCAAGGACCGCGCCTTGGCCGAGACCGCTGCCTTGCTCGTGCTATCAAAAAAAGTCGCGGCGATCTTCAACAAAGGCGAGGCCGAATGATCGGCCTCGAAGATCGCCAAGTGCTGGCCCGAGACATTCACACCGCGCATATGGCAGGCGCGCGGCTCAAACTGGCCTGCGAGACCGCCGGCATCGATCCGCGCACCCTGCAACGCTGGCAGGCCGGCGAGGGTCTCGTCAGCGGTGACGGACGGCCGCAGGCGGTGCGTCCGGTGCCGAGCCATGCGCTCTCCGAGGCTGAGCGTACGCACTTGCTTGCCGTGGCCAACACACCGCGCTTTGCCGCCGTGCCGCCGGCCCGCATCGTGCCCATGCTCGCCGATGAGGGCGTCTACCTGGCCAGCGAATCCACCTTCGGTCGGGTGCTTAAAGCGCACGGGCAAACCGCCCACCGCGGGCGTGCCAAGGCGCCCAAGGCAGTCAGACCGCCCACTACGCACATCGCCACCGAGCCGCGCCAGGTGTGGTGCTGGGACATGACCTATCTGCCCGCCCAGGTGATGGGGCGTTGGTTCTACTTGTACCTGATCCTCGATCTGTACAGCCGCAAGATCGTGGGCTGGGAGGTCCATGAGGCCGACCACGCCGATCATGCCGCGCACCTGGTGCGGCGCACCGCGCTGGCCGAGGGGATTGCCGCATTGGCTGCCAAGCCCGTGCTGCACGGCGACAACGGTGCCACGCTCAAGGCCACGACGGTGCTGGCGATGCTCAACTGGCTGGGCGTCAAGCCCTCGTACTCCCGGCCGCGCGTCAGTGACGACAACGCCTATGCCGAGGCGCTGTTTCGCACCGCCAAGTACCGGCCCGAGTTCCCCGCCAAGGGCTTTGCCGACCTCGTCCAGGCGCGCACCTGGGCGGCGGACTTCGTCCAGTGGTACAACGTCGATCATCGTCACAGCGGCATTCGTTACGTCAGTCCGGCTCAGCGACACGCCGGTGACGATCAGGCGATTCTGGCGGCACGTCACGCCTTGTACCTCCAGGCGCGCGAACGCAATCCGGCGCGCTGGTCTGGCGGTACTCGAAACTGGGCGCCCATCGGCCCCGTGACGCTCAATCCAGAACGCGACTCCGTCATAAAGGCGTGTTTGGCTGAGCACGATATTCAACCGTTGGCAGCATGAAAGAGGCGACAACTACCTTGACGCGCGCCG
>CAYGMS010000543.1:0-1656 GCA_964350905.1 uncultured Thiobacillus sp.
TGGTGCAAGCGTCCATATTGGCAAACACTGTGACTTTGCCGCCGCATGACAGCTGCGCTTGCTGTAAATGGCTCCGGGGACTCACAAAGTCAGCGAAGAGCAAGAGCAGCACAATGGCCAAGCCTGCCATCATGTTTTGTCGAACTATGTACACAGTTCATATCACCTAACGTTAAATAGCCACCCAAATGACGTTCATCAGCCATCAGTCTGAATGGGAAAATTGATCCATCAGTAATGCAGGTAATACACAAAATGAAAAAACAGCGGTGCCGTGTAGGTCAGACTATCCACCCGATCCAGTATCCCGCCATGCCCTGGAATCAGGCTGCCGCTGTCCTTGATGCCCAGATCGCGCTTGAGCGCTGAAATCGTCACATCCCCCACAAACCCGCCGATGCCGATGATGAGGCCGGCGGCGATGGGCTGCCAGCCGACCAACGGGGTGAGGTAGGGCGCGGCGAGCCAGGCGACGAGGGTGGTGGTGGCAACGCCGCCGAGAAAGCCACCCAGCGTTTTGCCGGGACTGACTTTGGGGATGACCTTGATGCGGCCGATGAGCTTGCCCCAGACGAACTGCATGACATCGTTGAACTGGGTGAGAAACACCAGGAACAGCAGCAGGCCCGCGCTGCCGGCTACGGGGTTGCCGGTGTCGGGCAGTGCCAGCAGGAAAGCAGCGTGCGACAACGAAAACACGGTGGTCATCAGGCCCCAGTGCAGGGTGCCGGCGGCTTTCAAAAAGCCCTGCGTTTCGCCAACGATGACCATCTTCAGCGGGATGAACAGGAACAGGTAGACCGGAATGAAGACGATGAACATGCCGAACCAGGCTTCGTTCACCCAGAAGTACTGAACCGGAATGGCGAGGTAGGCCCAGAACAGCACGCGGCGGTCGGCGCGGCGGGTGGGGATGATGCTGAAGTATTCCTTGAGCGCGAGAAAGCTCACCAGCGCGAAGAAGACGATGGACAACTGGCGGTTGACCGCGATGGCGAGGATGAACAACCCGGCCATGATCCACCACGAACGCATGCGCAGCCACAGCTCGCGGTCGCCGGGGCCGGACTTGAAAAAGCGTTTCAAACCGATGATGAGCGTGCCCAGTACCAGCAGCCCGAGAATGCCGTAGAGGGCGTATTGCAGATTAAGCGGCATGCTGCGTGTCCTTGAGAGCGGCGCGGGCGCGGTTGAAAATCGTCCTCACCAGCAGGATCAGCATCACGCCCAATCCCCAGTTGATCCAGCTACCCGGCGCCACGCCCAGCCCCAGCACCAGGCCGAGCGCGCCAAACCACAGGGCGCGGTCGCTCTTGCCCATCGGCCCCTGATACTGACGCCGCGCGCCAATCTGCACTGCGACCACGCCGGTCATTTCCGACATCACCGCCAGCACCACAACAACCTCGACCAATGGCACATACACCATCGGCACCCAGGCTAGCGGCAAATAGAGCGCGACATCGGAAATGACGTCGCCAAGCTCGTTGAGGATGGCACCGAGTTTCGACTGCTGGTGATGTTCGCGCGCCAGCATGCCGTCGATGGCATTGAGCCCCATGCGCAGCAGCAGGATCAGCGGCAACAGCAACAACGGCCAGCTCTCGAATGGTCGCCAGGCGATCAGCCCGCCGCCGATCACCGACAGCACGATGG
>CAYGMS010000544.1:0-1654 GCA_964350905.1 uncultured Thiobacillus sp.
AGAAGCTGGAGACCACCGCACTGTATGCCCAGGTCGCCACCGACATCCTGCGCGAGGTGGTCAGCCCCATCGAGACCCTGAACTCCGTATAGGTCACGGCCATGGGGCGCCCCGCCCTGGAGGTCGCGGACATCTTCCGTGCCCACGGGCCAACCTGGCGGCAGGCCGAGCGTGGCCACCTGAGCCTGGGCCAGCAGAAGGTCATGTCGGCCATCGAACAGTGCCGCAGCGCGGCGCTGGGGGGGCATGTGCTCCACTGCAACGCCTGCGGACATGGCGAGATCGCCTACAACTCTTGCCGCAACCGGCATTGCCCGAAGTGCCAGGCCAGTGCGGCCCGGCGTTGGCTCGATGCGCGTCAGGCCGATCTCTTGCCGGTGGACTATTACCACGTGGTGTTCACCCTGCCGGCGCCGATCAGCGCCATCGCCTACACCAACAAGGCGGTGATCTATACGTTGTTGTTCGAGGTCGCCGCCGAGACCCTGCGCACCATCGCCGCCGACCCGAAACATCTTGGGGCGCACATCGGCGTGACCCTGGTGCTGCACACCTGGGGATCGGCGCTCACGCACCATCCCCACGTGCACGGCATCGTCCCCGGCGGTGGCCTGTCGCCCGACAGCACGCGCTGGATCTCATGCAAGCCGGGCTTCTTCCTGTCGGTACGGGTGCTGTCGCGATTGTTTCGTCGCCGCTTCCTCGAAGCGCTCGAGACGGCGTATCGCAGCGGCCGGTTGCAGTTCTTCGGCGAGCACGCGCAGCTCACCAACGCGACGGTCTTCGCCGACTGGCTGCAACCGTTGCGGCAATGCGAGTGGGTGGTCTATGCCAAGCGCCCGTTCGCCGGACCGGCGGCGGTGCTAGCGTATCTGTCGCGCTATACCCACCGGGTGGCAATTTCCAACAGCCGATTGGTCGCCCTGGACGAGCATGGCGTCAGCTTCCGCTGGAAGGATTACCGCGCCAAGGGAAAGACGCGGCACAAGACCATGACGCTCGGTGCTGACGAGTTCATGCGCCGCTTCCTGCTGCATGTCCTGCCTGGGGGCTTTCATCGCATCCGCCACTATGGGCTGCTCGCCAATGCCGGACGCCGCGAGAATCTCGCCAAGGCGCGTGAACTGCTGCACGTTGTGTCCGAGGCCGCTACATATCCCAAGATCGAGGCGTCGGTCGGCATCGCTCAGCCGACCTTCGTCTGCCCGGACTGCGGGGCAGCGATGATCGTGGTCGAGATCCTGATGCGTGGGCAACCGATCCGTGCGCCACCGTCGCTACGAGGTTCGCCATGAGCGCGATCGCTTCCCGATGCACAACCCAACCGTCGGCTCTTCGTCGTCCAGCGCCGATAGCGGACGGCTTTGCCTTAAGCTGGAATAAGGCCGTTTGCTGTCTGACGTCTCGCCGAACAATGCGACGTACCCGCTTCAAATGGCGATGCCGAACAGCTGTCCGGCATAGTTTGTTCCGCCTGATCGCCACGTCCAGCACGAGTGCGACCCTTCAAATCCCCATAGACCGGTAGGCTCTCCAGCCACCATCGGTGCATCCCGCGGTTTCCTCCCTCGAGGCTTGTCCGGCGCCTGCCCGCTGGGCTCGTGCGTACTGCCAGGCCTGCGCGTGGGGGCAGGCATCGTACAACCCTTAACAG
>CAYGMS010000545.1:0-1650 GCA_964350905.1 uncultured Thiobacillus sp.
GGAACGGCGGCGTCACCGATCTGCAAAACGCCGCTATTGGTCTGCGGCAGCAGGGGGCAGCCTCGCCATTTCGGTTTCGATCCAGGCTTCCACCGCACGCGTCAGTTCGGCAGCGGTCTTGCCTTCGGTGGGCATCGCAGGGCCGATACGCACCGTGATCGTGCCGGGTCGCTTGATGAAGGCATTCTTTGGCCAGACCTCGCCGGCATTGTGCGCAACCGGCACGATGGGGGTGCCCGTTTCCGCCGCCAGCCAGCTGCCGCCGATGCCGTAGCGGCCCTTTTCACCTGGAGAGACGCGCGTGCCTTCCGGGAACACCAGCACCCAGAATCCCGATTCGAGCCTTTCCTTACCCTGGCGGACGATTTGCTTGAGCGCCTCGCGCCCGGCGCCGCGGTCAATGGCAATCGGATTCAACAACCGAAAGGCCCAACCAAAAAATGGCACGTTCAGAAGCTCCTGTTTGATCACGGGCGAAACCGGCGGAAACAGGAACAGGAAAGCCACCGTTTCCCAGGCCGACTGATGTTTGGCGAGAATGATGGCTGGCTGCTTCGGCAGATGCTCCCGTCCTTCCACCACATAACGGATGCCCAGCACCCCGTGCGCCAGCCAGATCACGATGTGGTTATAACCGGTGATCATCCGATAGCGTGTAGGTACAGAAAAGGGAAGACTGAACAGGGCGACGATACTGAAAAATATTGTCAACGCAGTCTGCAGGACCGCAAAAATAACCGAGCGGATCAGGTTCATGCCGTTGCAGCTAAAAGATGTTCAACGGCCTCGCTGAGGTCTGCAAATACCAGGGTATCCTTGGGCAGCCCACCGGCTGCCAGCATTTTCATGCCTTTACCGGTTTTCACCAGAACCGGCCGGGCGCCCACGCTGGCTGCGGCTTCCAGGTCACGCAGCGAATCGCCAACCGACGGCACACCCTGCAAATCCCGACCATAACGCGTAGCAATTTCGTTGAATAGTCCCGACTTGGGCTTGCGGCATTCGCAGCTCATTTCTGCAGCATGCGGGCAATAGAACACCGCCTCGATGCGCCCTCCCATCTGGCCCACTGCCTTGTGCATCTTGGCATGGATGGCGTTCAACGTCGCCATCTCGAACAGTCCGCGCGCCAGTCCCGATTGATTGGTTGCCACCACCACGCGCCAGCCCTCACGCGTCAGCCGCGCGATCGCCTCCAGACTGCCGGGAATGGGTTTCCATTCATCCGGTGTCTTGATGAACTGGTCGGAGTCGATGTTGATGACGCCGTCACGGTCAAGAATGATGAGCTTCATGGCTGGAAGTTTACGCCGCCAGACGCGAGATGTCCGCCACCCGGTTCATGGTCTGGTGTAACTGCTTCAGCAGCGCCAGCCGGTTGGCTTTCAACGCAGGATCGTCGGCGTTGACCATCACGCTATCGAAGAAGGCATCGACCGGCTCCCGCAGGGCGGCCAGTGCCTGCAGCGAGGCAGTGTAATCACCTGATGCGAACGCAGCATCGGCCTGGGGCGCGATCTTGCTGAGCGCGGCAAACAGCGCGGTCTCGGCAGCCTCGACAAACCGTGCAGGATCAGCCGCCTCGCCGACTTCGCCTTCAGCCTTTTTCAGGATGTTGCCGACGCGCTTGTTGGCGGCGGCGAGACTGGG
>CAYGMS010000546.1:0-1649 GCA_964350905.1 uncultured Thiobacillus sp.
AGGGTCCGAGCGCTTTCATGTGCTGCATGCCGAACTGCTGCGGACGGACTACTGCAAGCGTGACCAGAAGGTCTGGCTGGATGCCGACATCGACCGCTGGCTGGCAGGCGCAAGTATCGACGACGCGACGCGCGAACGACTGATATGGGGACGCACGCTGATGATGACCCTGGACAGGCCCGGTACGCCGCCAGCGCATCAGGGGCTTTCGACCACGTATTGCGGTCATACGATCGGTGAAAGCATCCGCAGTTACTTGTCGCACGTTTGTCTGGACTCCGGTGCGTATCGGTCGGGCTCTGATATTGGGGGCACCAGCCTGGGCCTGATGCTGCATTGCGTTCAGGAGCAGCGGCAGGCCTGCGCATCCTACGGCTTCCCGGACATCGCCGAAACCCGCCTGCAGGTTCCGGTCGCAGGAATGGACGTGCCGGTCGTCACGAAAATGTGCGCGTGATGAGCCGTCTTTTGACTCATGTTGTCGCCAGCGTGGCGACACTGACTGCATGAACACACAACGCCTTTCGCTGGTGCGTGCGCTGCCTCCCAATCGACGCGGCCGGGACTTCGTCGTGGGAGATCTGCACGGTTGCTTCGACCTGCTCGACCGCCTGCTTGAAGCGGTGCGTTTCGATCCCGGCTGTGACCGCTTGTTTTCTGTAGGAGGGCTTGTGGATTACGGACCGGATTCATTACGCAGCCTGGAATTTCTGGAGGCGCCCTGGTTCTATGCGGTGCAGGGTATGCACGAACGCATGCTGCTGGAGTTTTTCGAGCCGTATCTCGCGAGCGGCAGCATTGACCTCCAGGACAGGCTTGCCAGGCGCAGCGTGAAGCTCAATGGTGAGCCCTGGCTCGCGGACGAAAAATGGGTGGCGGCCTGCTATTTGCAGGACGAGAAGCGCATGACGCCCGCATTTGATCGGCTGCTTGAGCGGTTGCGTGAACTGCCCCTGCTGTGGGTGGTGGGCGAGTGGGCCAACCGCTTCCACGTGGTGCACGCCGACCTGATGCGGACAGACGCACGCTCCAGGCATCAGCCGCTGTGGCTGGATACCGACATCGACCGCTGGCTGGCTGGCGAGAACCTTCACGAAGTGGAGCAGGGGCGTCTGTCCGGCAGGTGCCGTCTGTTCGAGATTCTGGCCGATCCGGACCCCGCCGCGGTGGAGCCACGGCTATCGACCACCTATTGCGGCAGAAAGATGAGCGGTGAGGTCCGCAGTTACCTGTCGCACGTTTGCCTGGATACCGGAGCGTACTGGTCGCGCGAAGCCTGTGCCAGTTTGAACGGTGACTATGGTTTGACGCTGCATAGCGTCCGTGACCATCTGCAATGGCGCGCGGCCTACAACCACGCCGAAATTGTTGAATCCTGCTTCTTGCCCGTAGCTGGCGCGCCGCATTCCCGGACCACCCACGTCACCCTGTAACGGAGGCCTGATGAACGACTTAGACGATGACGACGATGTGTTTGAAGAAATCCTCCTCCGGCGACTCTCGGGCGTCGACCTGCCCGAGATGGCTCTCGACGCCTACAGGGGTTGGATAGCGGACGTCACGCCGCCAACCGACAGCCAGATCGAGGCCTTCGCGGACCATGTTGCTAGCGCCCGCAGCTGGTACAAGCATTTGCCGCTGAATCCGCC
>CAYGMS010000547.1:0-1644 GCA_964350905.1 uncultured Thiobacillus sp.
GCATCCTCAATCTGCTGCCCGCGCGCATTATTGAGATTGCCGACGATGCACCGGGCCAGGTGCTGGTGCGTCTGGCGCTGGAAGATAGCGTGCTGTTGTCTCGCATCACCCGCAAATCGGCGCATGCATTGAACCTGCAGCCAGGCTTGAGCGTGGTGGCTCAGGTAAAAAGCGTGGCGGTAGCCTGAAACAGGCAGTTGATCAGACCGGCTCCACTTCAGCAGGCAAATGGTCTTTCAGCGTCGCGGCGAGACGCTCGAAAGTTTCGGGGAACGGCGCACGCTTGCGCCACACCAAGCCGATCGTTCGACCTGGAACAGGCTTCCTGAACGGCCGGATTTCAACCGATTTTTTGCTGATGCGCGGTCCGGCATCAACAGACAGTGCCGGCAGCAGCGTCAACCCCAGCCCCATGCCCACCATCTGGCGCAAGGTTTCCAAGCTGGTGGCGCGTACCTCCTCGCGGCCCTTCGAGTTCGCCCCACAAACATCAAGCGCCTGATCGCGCAGGCAGTGGCCTTCGTCGAGCAGCAGCAATTTCTCGGTCATGATGTCGGGCACTTTCAGCACCTCGCGTTTGGCCAGCGCATGGCCTGCCGGCAACGCGGCAAAAAAAGGCTCGTAGAACAGGGGTTCGACGCGCAGATTATCGTCATCGACAGGCAGGGCCAACAGCCCTGCATCCAGCCTGCCATCGGCCAGATGTTCCAGAATCTGCGGCGTCATTTCCTCGCGCAGCAACAGCCGCAAGCCGGGATGCTTCTTGTGCATCAGCATCAACGCATGCGGCAGGTAATACGGCCCGAGCGTAGGGATGATGCCGAGCCGCAGCGTCCGTGCCATCGGGTCCTGCGCATGTTTGGCCAGGTCCCTGATCCGTTCGGACTCCTCGACGATATTGCGCGCCGCCGCCAGAATTTCCTGCCCGATTGGTGTCGGCGTGACGCGCTTGAGGCTGCGATCGAACAGCGTGACGCCCAGGAAGTCTTCCAGCTTTTTGAGCTGGGTCGATAGCGTCGACTGGGTGATGAAGCAGGCCTCGGCTGCTCGTCCGAAGTGGCCGTGTTCGGCCAGCGCGACGAGGTATCTGAGTTCTTGCAGGGTCATGACAGGCAATTGGCTATATCAATCAGTCCATTCTAGATAATTCATGAGACAAGCGGTTTTTATTGTTCTTAAATAAAAAGATATAACCGTGTAGTCGAGCCTCAAAAGGAGCAAGCCATGTCTGAGAGCAAATGTCCGTTTGTACACAAAGCCGGAAGCGGACCGTCGAACCATACCTGGTGGCCGAACCAGCTGCGTCTTGAAATCCTGCACCAGCACCCGCCCCAGTCCAGTCCGATGGACGCCGAGTTCAACTACGCCGAAGCATTCAAGAACCTCGACCTCGCGGCCGTGAAAAAGGATCTCACCGTCCTGATGACCGACTCGCAAGACTGGTGGCCGGCCGATTACGGCCACTACGGCCCCTTCTTCATCCGCATGGCGTGGCACAGTGCAGGCACCTACCGCACTGGCGACGGTCGTGGCGGCGCAGGCCACGGCAACCAGCGTTTCGCCCCGCTCAACAGCTGGCCCGACAACGTCAACCTCGACAAGGCCCGCCGCCTGCTGTGGCCCATCAAGAAGAAGTACGGCAAG
>CAYGMS010000548.1:0-1639 GCA_964350905.1 uncultured Thiobacillus sp.
CAGTTGAACGAAACGTGCATGCATGATCCGCAAGGGGGTCATTCATGCACGTTTTTATTTGGGGTATGCGTGACGGCGTCACCAGCGACGAGCGTGAGCGTCTCAAGGCTCTGGAGCGCGAGAACAAGGAACTGCGCCGCGCCAACGAGATCCTGAAACTGGCGAGCGCGTTTTTCGCCCAGGCGGAGCTCGACCGCCGTCTCAAGTCCTGAGGGAGTTCGTCGACCAGCATCGAGCCACCTACGGGGTCGAGCCGATCTGCAAAGTGTTGCAGATCGCCCCGTCAGGCTATTGGCGCCATGCCGCGCGGATACACAATCCAGACCTGCGCTGCGCGCGCGACCTGCGCGATAGCGAACTCATGCCACAGATCCAGCGCGTGTGGCACGCCAACCTGCAAGTCTATGGCGCCGACAAGGTCTGGCGTCAGCTCAACCGTGAAGATGTTGAGGTCGCCCGTTGCACGGTCGAGCGCCTCATGAAGCACTTGGGGCTGGCAGGCGCGCGGCGTGGAAAGACCGTGCGAACCACCATTCCGGACTACGCGGCCCCATGCCCGCTGGATCGGGTTAACCGGCAATTCAAGGCGGATCGCCCCAATCAGCTGTGGGTATCGGATTTCACCTATGTTTCGACCTGGCAAGGATGGCTGTATGTGGCGTTCGTAATCGATGTGTTCGCTCGGCGCATCGTGGGCTGGCGGGTCAGTCGTTCCATGCGGACAGACTTCGTGCTCGACGCACTGGAGCAGGCGCTATATGCCCGACAACCAGAGCGCAGCGATGCCCTGATCCATCACAGCGACAGAGGCTCACAGTACGTTTCCATCCGCTATACGGAGCGGCTCGCCGAGGCTGGGATTGAGCCATCGGTGGGCAGTCGAGGCGACAGCTACGACAACGCTCTGGCCGAGACGATCAACGGCCTGTACAAGGCTGAACTGATACACCGCAGAGCACCCTGGAAAAGCCGAGAGGCTGTCGAGATCGCTACCCTCGAATGGGTGGCCTGGTTCAACCACCACAGGCTGCTCGAACCGATCGGCTATATCCCTCCGGCCGAGGCTGAGGCAAACTACTACCGGCTACTCGCCAATAACACTGTGGAAGCAACTTAACTTGGATTGATGAGACAAGCAAAGAATGGCCAAGGATTACAACGCAGATTCGATCCAGGTTCTCAAAGGACTTGAGCCCGTCAGGGCGCGCCCCGGCATGTATACGCGGACCGACAGTCCGCTTCATGTCATCCAGGAGATAATCGATAACTCGGCAGACGAAGCTTTGGCGGGGCATGCCAGCCGGATCGATGTCCGGTTGTGTGTGGATGGCTCGGTCAGGGTCAGCGATGATGGACGCGGTATCCCTGTCGACCTCCATCCGCAAGAAAAAGAGCCCACGGTCGTGGTGGTGCTGACCCGTCTGCACGCCGGGGGCAAGTTCGATAAAACCTCCGGCGAAGGGGCTTACGCTTTTTCCGGTGGTCTGCACGGGGTGGGCGTCTCGGTGACCAATGCCCTCGCCTCTCGTCTGACCGTGACGGTGAAACGAGACGGCCAGATCAACGAGGTCGAGTTTGCGGATGGCGGACGGGTCAGCAAGAAACTCGCTGTCATCGGCAAGTGCGCCAGGAAAGAGTC
>CAYGMS010000549.1:0-1638 GCA_964350905.1 uncultured Thiobacillus sp.
TCGGCAGTCACTCACAGTGGCCATACCACCGGCAGCAGCAGCATCGCTACCATGAACACCAGTAGCGTCAGCGGCAGGCCCAGCTTCACATAGTCCACGAAGCGGTAGCCGCCCGGGCCCATCACCAGCACGTTGGCCGGATGCGCCACCGGGCTGGCAAAGCTGGCCGCCGCGGCAATTGCTATCGCCATCACCGGTGCCACCGGCGAGATGCCCAGGTCTGCTGCGGCTGACAGCGCGATCGGCGCCATCAGCAGCACCAGCGCCGCGTTGGGGATAATCAGCGTGGCGAGAGCCGTACATGCATACAGCCCTGCGATCACCGGCCATGGGCCATAAGGCCCCAGCACGGCGATCACGCCGTTGGCAAGGAACTCTGCCGCGCCGCTGCTGTGCATCGCGATGCCCAGAGGCAGCATGCCTGCGATCAGGAAGATCGAGCGCCAGTCAATGGCGCGGTAGGCCTGCTCCATGCTCAGGCAACGTGTCAGCACCATCAGCGTAGCACCGGCCACTGCAGCGATTGAGATGTGCAGCCAGCCGACCAGCACCGTACCGATGGTCAGCGCCATCAGACCTGCTGCCAGCGGCGCCTTGCTCGCGTCCACCGGCTGTACCAGAATCGGGTTGAGCACGATCAGGTCCTCGTCGGCGCCCAGCGCTGCCAGCCGCTCGCGCGGGCCAACCACGAGCAGCGCGTCACCGCGCTGCAAGTTCAGCGCGCCAACGCCCGAACGCAGCGCCTTTCCGTTGCGCCAGAGCGCCGCCACCGCAACCTGGTAGCGCTCACCAAGCCCGAGGTCGGCCACCGTCTTGCCGTTGATGTGCGCGTGCGGGTGCAGCGCGGCCTCGACCATCTCGAGCTGTCCCTCGTCGAACACACGGAGATAGGGTGTCGCGTCTTCCAGTGTTTCCAGTTGCTGCAGGCCGCGCAGCACGTCCAGATCCTCCTCGCGGCCCTGGATCAGCAACAGGTCGCCTGCCTCCACCACCCCCTCGAGCGCGGCTGCGTCGAGCAGCGCCCCGCCACGGAAGACGCCCAGCAGACGGAAGTCGAAGGCATCGCCGATGCGGTTCTCGGCCAGGGTGCTGCCGGCCAGTGCGGAATCCTGGGGTACGCGCAGTACGAACAAGCGCTCGTCCAGACGCCAGACCTTGCGGCGCTCATCCTCGGAGACCGGTGCCACGATCTCGAAGCCCGGCACCTTGCGCAGCGCCTCGAGGGCTTCGTCACTGCACTGCACCAGCAGTCGGTCGCCGGTGGCAAGCCGCTGCTCGGCCAGGTGCGTGCGGTGCACGCTGCCGCCGTGACGCAGCGCCAGCACGTTGGCCGCGTGCTGTTCGCGGAACTCGAGATGACGCAGTGGCTGGCCAACCAGCGGCGAGCGCTCTTCCAGCACCAGTTCCGCCAGCGTGGCCTGTGACCACAGGCGCTCGTGCAGCATCGGTGCCTCGCGCTCGATGCTCAGCGAGCTCCAGCGGCGCAGCAACTCGAAGCGGTCGAGCCGGCCCTGGGCGAGCAGCACGTCGCCGCCCCGCAGCACGGTCTTGCCGGAGGGCAAGGCCTCGGTGCGGCCGGCACGCGTCAGCGCGATCACCATCAGCCCGGCGGCCGAAGCCAGCGCCGAGTCGGCCAGC
>CAYGMS010000550.1:0-1633 GCA_964350905.1 uncultured Thiobacillus sp.
CCCCAAAGACATTCCGGATGATGCTGGTGGTGGAAATCGACAAGGACGCCGAACGCGCCCGGCTGGCCAAGGAAATCGCCCGCATCCAGGGCGAGATCAGGAAGGCCGAAGGCAAGCTCGCCAATCCCAGCTTCGTCGACAAGGCCCCTGCCGTCGTCGTCGAGCAGGAAAAGGCTCGACTCTCCGATTTCGGCACCATGCTGCAGAAGCTGCAGGCACAGCACGCGCGTCTGAGCTGACAGCAAAAAACACCGGCAACAAAAAAGCGCGGATTGTCCGCGCTTTTTTATTGAATACCCTTAGCAAATCCAGACGCACATAAAAAAACCGGAGCCTATTGACCCCGGTCTTTTATCAGCCCAACAACTGCTGAAATTTACATCTTCCAGCTGTATTGGATACCCAGCGAGTTCTGGTACATCTGGATGGTGTTAGTACCCGTGGGCGTAACACCATCAGCAGCAAAGCCCTGGCCGGACACGTCGTTCTTGAGGGCGTGCATGTAAGCCATGGTGACTTCGTTGCCGGACGCCAGCGTGTAAGTGAAGCCCAAGGTAACATGGTCTTCAATCACCGCAGGGGCCAGAATGTTCAGTGTCGTTTCGCCGCAATTAACTGAACCCGCCATGCATTCGGCCAAGCTGGCCCCTACGATCGGGCTGTCAGTATGGCTGTAGCCTGCGCGCAGCGTCAGCTTCTGGCTGTATTTGTATTCCACACCCAGCTTCCACACGTCAATGTTGTCATAGCCAAAGCCGCCAGCGCTAGCCGGGGCACCCACCGCAGCGACCTCCCCATAGTTGATGCGCTGGTAATCCAGTGCAAGCTTGACTGCGGGGGTTGCCTGCCAGGCGACACCGAGGTTGTAGTTTTCAGGAAGGTCGAAATCGCCGTTTTCCAGGAACAGCCAGTTATATTTGTCGAACGCCTCGAAATTAATCTCGGAAGAGTAGGCTGCACCGACGGTAATGGTCGGAGTGATCTTGCCCAGATAGCCGACGCGCACACCGTAGCCGAAGGAATCGTCATGCTCCGAAGTCGGGCCGCCCAAGCCGTCCGCCTTGAACAGCTGATAGCCGATCAGTGGGGAGATACCGATGGAGTGGTTGGGGGCGACCTTGTAAGCCAAGGTAGGGGCAATAACCAACTGCATGAGATCAATGCCCAAGGCACCCGGCGCACCGAAAAGGTTCGTCCCCGGCATCACTTCGGAGTAATGCGTGTTCATGCCACCGTTTCCGTACACCGTCACGCCCAGCGCGAGGTTGTTGTTGACCATGCGGCTGTAGCCAAATTCAGGGATCAAATGGTAGCTGTCGTCGCTTTCGACCGAAACATTCATGCCGGGACCACCCCAATTTTCCATTGTGGCTTCACGAATCGGGCTGAACAGGTCCACGCCCAAATCGATGCGGTTGCCGACAAAGGCCGCCGCCGCAGGGTTGTTGGCGCCAAAGAAGGCGTCTTCAGTATTGGTCGTGGACGCGCCTGCCATGCCCTTGGCCTTCATGCCATAGCCGTGCGAGAAATAACCGTTGGTGGCGTAGGCGCTGCCAGCCAGACCGGCCAGTGCCATGAATGCGAATACTTTTGTTAATTTCATTAATGTCTCCTAGGGGCAAAATTGCTACAG
>CAYGMS010000551.1:0-1630 GCA_964350905.1 uncultured Thiobacillus sp.
CGTCGCGTAATCCAGTCAGATGCTTCACCATCCGCCCGATCAGCTGGCTGGTCATATCCTGAAACTGCAGACCTGTCACCGCGGCGCCGACATGCTGGTTGATCTCGCTCTGAATTGTTTCCAGGCGCAGGGCATAATCCGCGGGTATGTTGTTCGACAGCACGCTATCCACGACTTCTTGTTGTTTGGTGACCGCGTGGTGAATCGCCATGAAGTTCGTGCACAACTTCTTGACGGCTTCATCAAGCAGCACATCCATCTGCACCAAATCACGTTCCACTTCGGCCAGATGCTGGTCGCCATGCACCGACACCCCGGACAGCAGATCCAATACCTGCACGCTCACCTGTTCGCCGGGTGACATGTCATTTGCGGCCATGGCTGGCTTCACAGGAAGTTGAATAGCGACAAGCCCGAAGCTGTCACAAAGGAGCGCTGCGCGGCTTCAAGGATGGTCTGCTGCTGCGATAGCCTGGTCAAGGCTTCGGCGTAATCGAGATCCTGCAATTCCGACAGGACCTGGCTGTACTGGATATTACGGTCCTCGCCCGCATAGTCGAGCGCATCGAGCTCCTGCAGGCGCGAACCAGTCGATGCGCGAACCGTGAGGATGTTGTCCAGTGCCAGGTCAATATCGGTTTTGGCTGCCCCAAGATCCGTCGCCGCCGGCATTCCGGGTGTCTGCAGCAGGGTGATGAGGTCGTTCAGGGTAGCGAACATATCCTGCCCTCCACCCTGGAATACCGTCGAACCAGGTGCGGCGACCGACATCTGACGCGCGGCATCGACCTGAATCTGGCGTTGTCCCATGTCACCGTCATAGGTCACCACGCCGAGTGCGTCCATGGAAAACGCAGGCGTTGTAGTCTGGAACCCGGAAAACATGTAATTACCCAGTCCATCGCGGCTATTGGCCAAACCCAGCAACTGATCTCGACGTGCGCTCAATTCTGTCGCCATGGAGCCGCGTTCCGTATCACTCAATGCGCCATTGCCAGCAGCAATAACAGTGGTTCTCACGTTCTGCAGCAGTTCGGTCACGCTCGACAGCGTGCCTTCCATTTCGCTTAACGCACTTGTGGCGTACCGGCGGTTGACACCGTACTGGGTGTTGAGTGATTGCGATTGCGTCACTTCCAGTGCACGCGCGGCTGCAACCGGGTCGTCCGCCGGGCTGAGGATGCGGCGACCGGTAGATACCTGCTGCTGTGTTTTCGCCAGTCTGGACTGCAAATCGCCGATATTGGCTGCGCCGGTATCAAACAGGGTTTGGGTACTGATACGCATGATGGTTACCGTCCAATAGATAACAGTACATCGAACATCTCGCTGGCAATCTGCATGACCTTGCCTGCCGCCTGATAAGCCTGCTGGTAACGCAACAGGTTGGCAGCCTCTTCGTCGAGGTTTACCCCGGACTCGCTCTGTATCGATAACGTGGTTTCGGTCAGCATCTTGCCAGCCGCACTGCTGGTGACATCGAGTTCCCGGGTTTTATTGCCGATCTGGCTGACGATCTGAGAATAGGCCCCCTGATACGTGGTGGTTCCCCCATTCATCGTGTTGCTGGTTTGCAATCCACCCAGCAGCAGGGCATTGCGGTTGTCACCCACACCACCAGTATTGGCGG
>CAYGMS010000552.1:0-1628 GCA_964350905.1 uncultured Thiobacillus sp.
GCATACGATCTTTCATGGGCTTCAGCCCATAGAAAGTCGGAGTCCCCTTGTGGGGCATACGATTCCACACGTGCTTTAGCGCGTAGTGGATCGGAGCACCCCTCAAGGGGGTATTGAAAAGAATCCTTTAGGGCAGCCCTGTCAGGCTGCGGCACCGGTTATTTGGCGGCGGGAGCTACCGGAGGAGCGGCAGGAGCTTCTGCTGTTGTGGCCACGAGTTTGGCCGATTTGGGATAGCCTGCCCGGTCGAGCGCGGCATGCCACTGGCCGGATTCGAATCCGTCGATCTTTTCATTGCCGACAAAGAGTACGGGCACACGCGTCTGTCCGGTGAGTTTCTTCAGTTCGGCCTGTGCTTCCGGGCTTGCTTGCGGGTCTTTGCCGCTAAATGGCACGCCGCGCTCGGTGAGCAATTGCCGCGCCTGGTCGCAGGGCGCGCCACAGGCGGTGGAATACAGGGTGATTGGGTACTTTTCACGCGCGGTGCGGGTGGCGTAGGACTCGCCTGTTTCGATGAGGTTGCCCTTGAAGGATTTCTGCTCGGATTGCTTGATGCTGGGCGGCGGCGGTTGATCGCTGTAAACCATGCGGCCCTGCGCATCTTTCCATTGATATAACTGGGCGGCACCGAGCGAGGTGCTTGCTGCCGCCAACCAAACCGCCATCAAGATGAGCCCTGACTTCATGCTGTTGCATCCTCAAAAGACATATTCATCGCCTATATCGGTTCAATCAGGGCCAAGCTTTAGGCCATGCCGTTATGCCGTAGCAAGGCATCGATGGTCGGTTCGCGGCCACGGAAGGCCTTGAACGATTCCAGTGCCGGGCGGGCGCCGCCCTGGGCGAGGATTTCGCTCCAGAAGCGGTGGCCAACCTCGGGATTGAGCACACCGCCATAGCCTTCGGCCTCATCTTCAAATAGCGCATACGCGTCGGCCGACAGCACTTCCGCCCATTTGTAGCTGTAATAGCCTGCCGCGTAGCCACCGGCGAAGATGTGCGAGAAATTGTTGGGGAAGCGGTTGTAGCTGGGCGGAATCAGCACCGCGACCTGTTGGCGGATGTCGTTGATCAGGTCCAGCGCAGTGCGGCTGCCGCTGGGGTCGAAGTCGTCATGCAGGTGCATGTCGAAGCTGGCGAACTCGATCTGGCGCAGGGTCTGCAGGCCGGACTGGAAATTCTTCGCCGCCAGCATCTTGTCGAACAGTTCACGCGGCAGGGGCTCGCCGCTGTCGACGTGGGCGGTCATGTGCTTCAGCACGTCCCATTCCCAGCAGAAGTTTTCCATGAACTGGCTGGGCAGTTCGACCGCATCCCATTCCACGCCATTGATGCCTGAGACGCCGATTTCCTCGATCTGCGTCAGCAGGTGGTGCAGGCCGTGGCCGGTTTCATGGAACAGCGTGATGACTTCGTCGTGGGTGAATAGCGCGGGTTTGCCGCCCACTGGACCGGAAAAATTGCAGTTGAGGTAAGCCACTGGCGTCTGGATGCCGTCGCCCGTCTTGCGGCGGGTGATGACATCGTCCATCCAGGCGCCACCGCGCTTGGAGGCGCGTGCATAGAGGTCGAGATAGAACTGGCCGACGCGCTGGCCACTGTGATCCGTGAGGGAGTAGAACTTGACG
>CAYGMS010000553.1:0-1619 GCA_964350905.1 uncultured Thiobacillus sp.
GTATCGCGCGCCTCCACGCGAACCACTTCAGGCTTGTTCGCCGTCAGCGTGCCGGTTTTGTCGAACACCATCACATCCACTTTGGCCAGCGACTCCAGATACAGGCCGCCCTTGATCAAAACCCCATGGCGAGCCGCACGCGCAATCGCGGCGATCATCACCAAGGGTGTCGCCAGCCCCAGTTCGGCAGGCGAGGTAAAAATCAGCAACGTGACGATAGTTCGCACGTCGCCCGTGACCATATAAACCACGATGAGAAATATAAAAACCACGGGGATTAGCCACGACGCCACTTTGTCGGCGAGTTTTTGCACCGGCGCCTGCGCCGCCTCGGCGTTTTCCACCAGTCCGATGATGCGGGCAAAGGTGGTGTCGCTGCCGACTTTTTCTGTCTGAATATCGAGTGCGCCCGATGCGACGATGGTGCCGGCAAAAACGCTTGCGCCGATACTCTTGTCCTTGGGAAGACTTTCGCCGGTGATGGGCGCTTCGTTGATCGATGCGGCACCGCCTACGATACTGCCGTCCACCGGGATTTTTTCGCCAGCGCGCACCAGCACGACATCGCCGGTTCGCAATTGCTCGATCGGCACCACGCGTTCGCCGTCCGCGCTGCGCATCAACGCCACTTGCGGCACTGAACCGATCAGGGTCTTGATGGAGGCCCGTGCGCGATCCATATTCAAGTCGGCGATGAACTCCGCAATGAGAATAATCACCATCAGCACGGCGCCGGCGACCGTCTCGCCGCCAAACACCGCGACCAAGGTGGCCACGGTAACGAAAATCTCGGTGCCGATTTTGCGTTCGCGTATCAGGTCGATCAAGCCGGTTTTTACCAGCGGATATAAGCCAATAGCGACGGCCAGCCACAGGATTTGTAGCGGTACCCATTGCCGCCAAAACAGCAGCGCCACCAAGCCGGTAAGCAAAATACGTCCGACTTCGATCCAGCGCGTGCGTGTCATCAGCACCCGCAGGCTTGAGGCGCTCGCTTGTTCGGCCGCCGCTGCACGGTTCACATTCATTGTTTGAGCTTTCATTTTTCTTATTCCGATAACTGCGGCAATTCAGTCAGCCGCCCCACGCAGGCGTCGCGCTCATCGGCGATGCAACGCACCGCCCTCGCCCGCAATCAGGGCTGCGCTCGGCACGCGCAGCTCCCGCCGCGCGTGCCGAAGCACCGAGCTACCCGAACTTAACGCCAACCCTGCCAACACCAGCGCCACGGCAATATCCGGCCAGCCGTGCGCGGTCGCCCACACCCCGGCGGCCGCCCCCATCACCGCCAGATTGCCGAGCGCGTCGTTGCGCGAACACAGCCACACCGAGCGGGCCTGCGCATCACCCTGGCGATGGGCATACAGCAACGCCGCCACGCCGACGTTGACCGCCAGCGCCAATAGGCTCACCCAACCCATAATGACGGGCTCCGGCACGATGCCGGCCGACCATTGCCAGGCTGACTTGCCGAGCACGAACACGCCGTAGCCCACCATCAGCCAGCCCTTCCACAGCGCGGTGCGCGAACGCCACACCGGCGCCAGTCCCAGCACGAACAGGGCGACGCCGTAGTTGCCAGCGTCGCCCAGGAAATCCACCGCATCGGCCAGCAGCGA
>CAYGMS010000554.1:0-1609 GCA_964350905.1 uncultured Thiobacillus sp.
GACACAATAGGTAGTGGCGCAATTCTAAAATACTGAGGACTTATTCAGGGCTTCCCTAAAAGGCATAGTGGCATGGGCAGGGGTGGCGACGGGCATTGCGGAACGGATGGCACACCCGCTGCCGTTAGACATCGGAAGTCTTGCTGCTATTGAAGATAATGAAACCCATGCCCGGATAGGGTTTGGAATGTGACGAGAGTATTCAGTACTACACGCATCAAATTTTAGTCATGCAAAGCCGCTTGCATCTGCTGCTCGCTCACCGGGTAGGTCAACACCATTTTCCGGTCTGAAAATGGGACTTGCAACAGCCAAACAAACCGGGTGGCCTGGGAGCCGGCCCACTCGGTGCTGGCTGAGGGAGGCATCCCAGACGCCGGATCAGAGATCCGCGGTTTCCAGTTCGAACTGGATTGCCTGGATTCCGGCACGGGCACAGGCTTCGTCCTGCTCGCCGGTCGCCGCGCCGGAGATGCCGACTGCGCCGATGATGTTGCCGGCGGCCTCGATCGGCACGCCGCCGGCGGAAAATACCAGGCCATCAACCTTGCCGACCGAGAATGGCTGAGTAAAGCGGTTTTCCATGCTTGAGGTGGCTGCATTGAAATTGACCGCCGTGTAGGCTTTCTGCCGGCTGATTTCCAGCGTGATGCGCGGTGCCAGCGTGTCGCGTAGCGTCACCATGGCGTCACCGCTGCGGTCGACCACGGTTACGCCGATCTGGATGCCCCCCTTGCGGCAGGCCTCCATCGCAGCATGGGCGATTTTTGCCGAAGCCTCGACGGTGAGCCTGGGGATTTTGATGACGACGGGCACCTCTGCCGCGCTCGCAGGAAAGGTGAATAAAGCGGCGCAGCTCGCCGCGATCAATGAAGATTTGCGCATGAGTCATCTCCTCCTGTTGGTCGGTTGATATGAGAAACACCCTGCATGGCGGGCCGGCTGGCAATCCAACCAACCCGGCCGGGGCATCGGGCGCCATTGCCATACTACCTGCTCCGGGCCGCAGGTGACCACAGGACCTGAGGGCTTGCTACTCGAAAAACGCTTTAACCTTGTCCATGAATGACTGTGCTCGCGGATTGTTGTTGCGTCCGGGGCTCAGTTCCTCGAACTCACGCAGCAACTCGCGCTGCCGTTCAGAGAGATTGACCGGAGTTTCCACCAGCATGTGGCACATCAGGTCGCCTGGTGCGTGGCTGCGAACGCCCTTGATGCCCTTGCCGCGCAGACGGAATACCTTGCCTGACTGGGTTTCGGCCGGGATCTTGATTTTGGCGTGACCCTCCAGTGTCGGAATTTCCAACTCGCCGCCAAGTGCAGCAGCGGCAAAGCTGATCGGCATTTCGCAATGCAGGTCGTCGCCGTCGCGCTTGAAGACGGGATGATTCTTGAGGTGGATCACGACATACAGGTCGCCCGACGGCCCCCCGTTGACGCCGGCTTCGCCTTCGCCACCGAGACGGATGCGGTCGCCATTGTCGACCCCGGACGGAATTTTGACCGACAGGGTTTTGTGCTTCTTGACGCGGCCTTCGCCGTGACAACTGCTGCAAGGGTCAGAGACGATCTTGCCGGTGCCGCTGCAGCGCGGGCAGGTTTGCTGGAC
>CAYGMS010000555.1:0-1604 GCA_964350905.1 uncultured Thiobacillus sp.
CCACCAGCTGTCGCAGCTTCTCACGGGCCGCCCCGCTGCGGATGGCTTCGCGCGCCAGTTCGATGCCCTCGCCCAGGGTGTCGGCACGGTCGGCCACGTAGATGGCGGCACCGGCGTTGAACAGCACGATATCGCGCGCCGGCCCCGGCAGATCGTCGAGCACGGACAGCAGCATGTCCTTGGCCTGCGTCGCGTCCCACACCTTCAGCGCCTCGCTGCTGCTGGTCTCCAGCCCGAACTCGCGCGGATGGATCGTGTATTCCCTGACCTCGCCATCCTTCAGTTCGCCGATCAGGGTCTCGCCACTCAGGGTGATCTCGTCCATGCCGTCGGAACCGTGCACGACCATGACGTGGTGGCTGCCGAGACGCTGCAGCACGCGTACCAGAATGCCGACCAGGTCCGGGTGGAACACCCCCAGCAACTGATGCGGCGCGCCCGCCGGGTTGGTCAGCGGGCCAAGAATGTTGAACAGGGTGCGCACGCCCAGTTCACGCCGTGCCGGCGCAGCATACTTCATGGCGCCGTGAAAATTGGGGGCGAACATGAAGCCGATGCCGATACCATCGATGCTCTCGCCCACCTGTTCAGGGGTCAGGTTGAGATTCACGTCCAGCGCCTCCAGCACGTCGGCACTGCCGCTGGTGGAGGAAACCGAGCGCCCGCCGTGCTTGGCGACGCGTGCCCCGGCCGCGGCGGCGACGAAGGCCGCGGCGGTGGAAATATTGAAGGTGTGAGCGGCGTCGCCTCCGGTGCCGCAGGTGTCGACCAGGTGTGTGCTGTTCTGTGCCGGCACCTGGGTGGCGAATTCACGCATCACCTGTGCTGCGGCAGTGATCTCGCCGATGGTCTCCTTTTTTACCCGCAGGCCCGTGATGATGCCGGCGATCTGCACCGGCGTGAGTTCGCCGCGCATGATCTGACGCATCAGCGACAGCATTTCGTCGTGGAAGATTTCGCGCTGTTCGACCAGCCGTGTGAGCGCCTGCTGCGGCGTGATCATGACGTACCTTTCAGAAAATTCGCGAGCATGGCA
This sequence comes from uncultured Thiobacillus sp., assembly GCA_964350905.1. GTDB lineage: Bacteria > Pseudomonadota > Gammaproteobacteria > Burkholderiales > Thiobacillaceae > Thiobacillus. The sequence continues at coordinate 1,037 of CAYGMS010000555.1, forward strand.
TGGCCGTGTTCGGTGAGGATGGACTCGGGATGAAACTGCACGCCTTCCACCGCCAGTGTTTTGTGGCGCACCCCCATGATTTCGCCGTCGTCGGTCCACGCGGTGATTTCCAGGCACGCCGGCAGCGTTTCACGCTCGATCACCAGCGAATGGTAGCGCGTGGCGCGAAAGGGATTGGGCAGTCCCCTGAACACGCTGCTGTCGGTGTGCTGGATCATCGACGTCTTGCCGTGCATCAGTTCCTTGGCGCGAATAATCCTGCCGCCAAAGGCCTGGCCGATGCTCTGGTGACCAAGGCACACCCCGAGGATGGGAATCCTGCCGGCAAATTCCTTGATCAACGGTACCGACACCCCCGCTTCGTTGGGCGTGCAGGGCCCGGGCGAGACGACGATATGGTCGGGTTTCAGCGCAGCAATGCCGGGCAGATCGATTTCATCGTTGCGTATGACTTTTACGTCTTCGCCCAGCTCGCCGAAATACTGCACGAGGTTGTAGGTGAAGCTGTCATAGTTATCGATCATCAGCAGCATGGATGGGTCCTTCGGTGTCATGGCACCGTGGCAAA
>CAYGMS010000556.1:0-1603 GCA_964350905.1 uncultured Thiobacillus sp.
TAACCATGGACGTCCATCAGTATTGCCAGGATCGCGCTGCCGCCAGCGGTTCCAGTTTCTATTACAGTTTCGTCTTCCTGCCGCAGGATACGCGCCGCGCGATCACCGCGTTTTATGCGCTGTGCCGCGAACTCGACGACGTCGTGGATGAATGCACCGACCGCCAGATTGCCGAGGCCAAGCTTGATTGGTGGCGCGAGGAAATCGCACGTTTTGCGGCCGGCACACCGGAACACCCGGCGACCCGTGCGCTGCTAGACACCCCACAAGGCCGCAATGCACCCCCCGCCCTGTTGCTGGAAATCATCGACGGCATGGCAATGGATCTGGATGATCTGCGCTACCCCGATTTCAAATCGCTCAACCTGTATTGCTACCGCGTCGCGGGTGTGGTGGGTGAAGTTGCTGCGGCCATTTTTGGCGGTGAACGCAACGAGGACGACCGCGCAATCCGCCGCTACGCGCATGAACTCGGCCTTGCCTTCCAGCTCACCAACATCATCCGCGACGTGGGCGAGGACGCACGGCGTGGACGCGTGTACCTGCCGCAGGACGAACTGGCCCGCTTCAACGTGCGTGAAGCTGACATTCTCAATGGCGTGGACACGCCCGAGTTTCAGGCATTGATGCAGTACCAGTTCGACCGTGCCAGCACCTGTTACGACCGCGCACTTGCCGCACTGCCCGCCAGCGCACGGCGCAGTCAACGCCCCGGGCTGGTGATGGCGTCCATTTATCGCACCTTGCTGAATGAAATCCAGCGCGCACATTTTCCGGTACTGCGCGCACGTGTCGCGCTTACCCCCCTGCGCAAGCTGTGGCTGGCGAGCAAAACCTGGTTGTTCCCGTGACGGCTGTTTTCAACTCACCCAGCGTCGCCGTCATCGGCGGTGGCTGGGCCGGCTGTGCCGCCGCACTGACACTGGCCGAAGCGGGCGTCAGTGTCACGCTGCACGAAGCCAGCCGCACCCTGGGCGGCCGCGCACGCGCAGTCGAACTCGAGGGCCGCTCGCTCGACAATGGCCAGCACATCCTGCTTGGCGCCTACGAGCAGACCCTGCAGCTGATCGAGCGCCTGCACCCTGCCAGCCAGCATGAAGGTGTATGGCGCTTGCCACTCGCGCTGAATCAACCACCGGATTTCAGTCTTGCCTGCCCACGACTGCCCGCGCCGCTGCATCTGCTGGCAGGCCTGCTCAGTGCCCGGGGACTGGGTTGGCGCGACAAGCTGGCGGCCGCGCGCTGGGCCCACACCCTGCTGCATGACACCCGTTCGCCGGGCCAACAAACGGTCAGTCAATTTACCCAGACACAGCCAGAAAAACTCAACCGCCTGTTGTGGCACCCGCTGTGTGTCTCCGCCTTGAATACCCCGCCGGAAACAGCCAGTGCCACCGTCTTCCGTGACGTGATCCGCGCGGCCTTTGGTGGACGTACACATCACAGCGACCTGCTGTTGCCGCGCCGTGACCTGACTGCACTGTTTCCCGCGCCTGCCGCTGCCCGGCTGATCGAACTGGGGGGGCACACGCACCTGTCCAGCCGAGTAACAACGCTCACTGCCACGACAGATGCCATCACGCTGGCCACACGCGACGACTCG
>CAYGMS010000557.1:0-1594 GCA_964350905.1 uncultured Thiobacillus sp.
CCCGGCAGGCTCAATTTTCGGCGGGGCTGTAAGGGGAAGAAAGTCAAAACCAGGGCGGGATGATTGGTCATCCTAGGGAAGGCCTGCATAACTGTCACAGTATAATAATCGTCGGTGGCGTAGTTGGGTCACGCTATCCGGAAGCATTGGGATGCGCGTCTTGCCAGTGCTTTTGGCTCGGTGAAGAATCCTGGACCAGTTTGTGGGGTGGGTGGGCCTTGCGGGCGGTGGTTTCTGCAAAGAATATTAATTGCTGCCGCAGACCTTAGAAAATCCCCGCTGAATTAATAAAAATATCTGGAGGAGTGGTTGTGCTTTTTATTTCCGGATGGGTTCTCACTTTGCTGGCCACGCCTGCCTTGATCTGGGCAGCACATAATTTCAATCTGCTCGACCATCCAGACGAACGCAAGCAACACCAAGGCGCAGTCCCACTGGTGGGCGGCTTGGCCATGTCTTTTGCGATAGCGGTATCGGCTGCATGGTACCTTGCGGGCACCGACATCTTCTGGGGGTTGTTTGCTTCAGTGTCGATCATTGTCATTGTCGGTTTTCTTGATGATTGGATCGGGATGCCAGTGGGCATCCGTTTCCTTGCTCAAGGAATTGCAGCCCTGATCGTAGCCTTGTTTGCAGAAGCGCAGCTTGCAAATTTGGGTAATTTGTTCGGCTTTGGTTATATCGTCATGGGGGTGTTGGCCGTGCCCTTCACTGTTTTTGCGGTGGTGGGGGTGGCCAACGCGCTCAACCTTTCCGATGGTATGGATGGCCTCGCGGGTGGGCTGGCCTTGATTGCAACAGCATTCCTTGCTGTTGCTGCCCATTTTTCAGGAAGCGAGGGAACCCTCGTCGCCCTGTTGATACTGGGGGGGGCGCTGACTGGTTTCTTGTGCTTCAATATGCGCTTGCCTTGGCAGTGCCGTGCTAGGGTTTTCATGGGCGATTCTGGCAGCTTGATGCTGGGTTTTCTGTTGGCTTGGGCTGCCATTAGGGTTACGCAGACAGAGAACAATCCGCTCCCGCCGGCTGCGGTGCTTTGGTTTTTCGCCATACCGCTTTGGGATACCGTGAGCCTGATGTTGCGTCGCACGCTCAAGGGAAAGAACCCGTGTCATCCGGGGCGCGATCACCTTCATCACATCCTGCTGCGTGCAGGCTATTCTGACAATCAGGTGGTGCGATTTATCCATTTGGTCGCGGTAGTGTGCGGTTTGATCGGCTTCTTCGGCTGGCAGTGGGATGTGCCTGATGCGGTCATGTTGTATGGTTTTCTAACCATTTTTGCCTTGTATTGCGTCGGGGTACAGCATGCATGGAAGTTGATGCGCTTGACTGTGTCTTTGCACCAGCATGATCGGCCGTACGGATGACACAAGCGATAAACTTGCCGTGTTAGTGGAATAAGCGCATCGGCCCGGTACACTGGCTTTGTTTTATCTTCAGTATCTTTAGAGTTCGTTATACATGCCCCCCCTTTGTCCATGAGCGCGATTGTAGTTATCGGCGGCGGCCCCGCCGGTTTGATGGCGGCTGAAATTCTGGCGCAAGACGGTGTGCAGGTCGAGCTGTACGACTCCATGCCCTCGGTGGGACG
>CAYGMS010000558.1:0-1590 GCA_964350905.1 uncultured Thiobacillus sp.
GGTGTTCTTCGATCTGCCACATATCACATTATGGATATGTCTTATATGATATGTCAATCACGAGGGTGCAATGGCAAGGATCGCGGCTGGTTTTGGGCGGCCGTTCAGCGTGACCAGGTTACGTCCAGCGCCAGTGCGGGAAAAAAACGCACCAGCAGCAGAAAGAAAGAAAGCAGTTTGTAGCCAGCGGGGCATTTAACAGTTTGTAACTGTAGGTAATGGATGGCCTAGGTGGCAGGCGTGCGTTTCCCATCCCATCGGACACCGAATCGAAAAACAAAGAACCATGTTGTAGCAAGAACGCAAAAGGCGGCGGCAATGAGCGGAAAAAATAGTAGATTGAAATCAGTAGTGTCCGGTTAACACACAAATTTCCGAGCCAAGATTGGGTGCTGGCGCGGGTTGCAGAGTGATTTATTTTGGTGTCGATTTGAAATCAGTTTTCCCCTATTCAGGTTCGCGTAACTTTCAGAGGTCGATCCCTCTGGAGGTGAACAATGAACTTGGGCAAGACCTTGTTCGCACAACTCATGGAGTTCGTGCCATGGACCAGCTTTGCGCGGATCGTAGCACGCTACGGCGGCGATTCCAGAGTGCGCAGTCTGGCTTGCACCGAGCAATTTCGCGCCATGGCCTTCGCACAACTGACTTACCGCGAGAGCCTGCGCGACATCGAAACCTGTCTGCTGGCCAATCAGACGAAGTTGTACGGCATGGGCTTCCGCACGCCGGTCAGGCGTTCGACGCTGGCCGATGCCAACGAGGGACGCGACTGGCGCATCTGGGCGGACTTGGCCGCCTTGCTCATCCGACGGGCGCGCAAGCTGTACTGCAACGACAGCTTCGGTATCGACTTGGACAACACCGTATACGCCCTGGATGCCACGACCATCGACTTGTGCCTGTCGTTGTTCCCGTGGGCCCCGTTCCGTTCTACCAAGGCGGCAATCAAGCTGCATACGCTGCTCGACCTGCGCGGCAACATCCCGGCCTTCATTCATATCTCGGACGGCAAGACCCACGAGGTCAACGTGCTGGATATGCTGACCTTCGAGGCTGGTGCGTTCTATGTGATGGATCGGGGTTATCTGGATTTTGCTCGCCTGTTCGCGCTGCATCAGGCGGGGGCGTTCTTCGTGACCCGGGCCAAGCGCGGCATGGATGCACGCAGGGTGTATTCGCTGCCGACCGACCGCAGCACCGGCATCATCTGCGATCAGCGCATTGCGCTGAACGGCTTCTACGCCTCGCAGGCCTACCCCGAGCTGCTGCGGCGCATCCGTTTCAAAGATCCGGAATCCGACAAGACTCTGGTGTTCCTGACCAACAATACTGTTTTGCCTGCATTGACCATTGCCGCGCTTTACAAAAGCCGCTGGCAAGTCGAGCTGTTCTTCAAGTGGATCAAGCAGCATCTGCGTATCAAGCGTTTCATCGGCAACAGCGAGAATGCGGTGAAGACGCAAATCTGGTGCGCCGTCGCGACTTACGTACTGATTGCCATTGTTAAAAAGGAGCTTCAAATCGATGCCTCGCTCTACTCTTTGCTACAGATTCTTTCGGTGTCTGTTTTTGAGAAAACCCAGCTAT
>CAYGMS010000559.1:0-1589 GCA_964350905.1 uncultured Thiobacillus sp.
TGAACCAGCTCGGCGGCTACAAGGTGCAGGGGCGTGAAGATGCCGCCGCCACGCAACTGGTTGCCGATGCACGTGCACTGGAAGCCGCAGGCGCAGGGCTGATCGTGCTTGAAATGGTGCCGTCCGAACTGGCCAAACGTGTCACCGACAGCCTCGCCATCCCGACCATCGGCATCGGTGCCGGCGTCGACTGCTCCGGCCAGGTGCTGGTGCTGTACGACATGCTGGGGCTATACCCGCGCGCGCCAAAATTCTCGAAGAATTTCCTGGCCGGGGCGGACAGCATCGAAGCAGCAGCGCGCGCCTACGTCACCGCAGTCAAATCCGGCACCTTCCCCAGCGCCGACCACGCGTTCTGATGCAGGTCGTCCACACCACCGCCGAACTGCGCACCGCGCTGGCCGGGCAAACCGGCACCGCATTCGTGCCGTCGATGGGCAACCTGCATGCCGGGCATGTGTCATTGGTCGAACTGGCCAGACAGCATGGGCAACCGGTCGTTGCCAGCATCTTCGTCAACCCGCTGCAGTTCGGCGCCGGCGAGGACTTCGAGCGCTATCCACGCACCCTCGATGCCGATTGCACCAGGCTCGCCGCCGCCGGCTGCGACCTGGTATTTGCACCCGATGTCGCCGAGTTGTATGCGGTGCCGCAGACATTCAGCGTGCAGCCACCCGACAGCCTGGCCAACGACTTGTGCGGCGCCTTCCGCCCCGGCCATTTCAGCGGCGTGGCCACCGTGGTGCTGAAATTGTTCAATCTGGTGCAGCCGCAGGTGGCCGTGTTCGGCAAAAAGGATTTTCAGCAGCTATTCGTCATTCGCGAACTGGTGCGGCAGTTCAACCTGCCGATCGAGATCATTATGGGCGAAACCCTGCGCGAGCCCAGCGGCCTGGCGATGAGCTCGCGCAATGGCTATCTCAGCGAGCCCGAACGGATTCAGGCTTCACAGCTCCAGGACCAGCTCACAACCCTGGTCGCGGCCATCCAGTCAGGTGAGCGTGACTTTGAAGCACTGTGCAGCACTGCCAGCCGCCATCTCAAAATGGCGGGCTGGCGCGTGGATTATGTCGCGCTGCGCGATGCCGACACCCTGCAGCCGCCCACCTCCGCCAGTTCACGGCTGGTGGTGCTGGGCGCCGCGTGGCTGGGTTCAACCCGCCTGATCGACAACCTTGATTTCACCCTGAAAGACTCGCCCTGAGGTTTAACTTTCCCCCTTTTGGGTCGGGGTCTCAAAAGGTATAATGACCGTCCATTTTTTGTGAGGGCACCGTCATGCAAAGAACGATGCTCAAGTCCAAGCTTCACCGGGCAACCGTCACGCATTCCGAGCTGCACTACGAAGGCTCGTGCGCCATTGACGAGAACCTGCTGGACGCGGCAAACATCCATGAATACGAGCAGATCCAGATTTACAACGTCACCAATGGTGAGCGTTTCACCACCTATGCCATCCGCGCCGCGCGTGATTCAGGCATCATTTCGGTGAACGGTGCGGCCGCGCACAAGGCCAATCCGGGCGACCTCGTCATCATCGCCACCTACGCCGTCTACAACGAGCTGGAACTGGCACGTTACGAGCCGGA
>CAYGMS010000560.1:0-1580 GCA_964350905.1 uncultured Thiobacillus sp.
TCGACCTGTTTGTGTTCGGCGGCAAGAAGGCTCACAAGGTCAGCGTCAAGGAAGCTGCGCTCTGGTCGCTGGCCTGGTTTTCGCTGGCGCTCATTTTCAACGCCGGCCTGTGGTGGTATCTGAACGGCACGGTGGGCGCGGAGATCGCCGACCGCAAGGCGCTGGAATTCTTCACCGGCTATCTGATCGAGAAGTCGCTGTCGGTGGACAACGTGTTCGTCTTCCTGCTGATCTTCACCGCCTTCCACGTCGCCCCGGAATTCCAGCGCCGCGTGCTGATCTATGGCGTGCTCGGCGCCATCGTCATGCGCGCGATCATGATCCTGGCCGGCGCCTGGGTGGTGCGCGAGTATTCCTGGGTGCTCTATCTCTTCGGCGCCTTCCTGGTTGTCACCGGCATGCGCATGCTGGTGATGGCGGAAAAGACCCCCGATCTGGAAAAGAACCCGGTGCTGAAATTTGCCCGCCGCCATCTGCGCATCGCCGAGGGCGATCACGGCGAGAAATTCATGATGATGAAGAATGGCGTGCGCTATTTCACGCCGCTGTTCCTGGTGCTGATCCTGATCGAGGTCACCGACCTGGTGTTCGCGGTGGATTCCATCCCGGCCATCTTCGCCATCACCACCGACCCGTTCATCGTCTTTACTTCCAACATCTTCGCCATCATGGGCCTGCGCGCGCTGTATTTCCTGCTCGCTGACGTGGCGGATCGTTTCCACCTGCTGAAGTATGGTCTGGCCATGGTGCTCACCTTCATCGGTACCAAAATGCTCATCATGCCGTGGTATCACGTGCCGGTAGGCGCTTCGCTGGACATCGTGGCAGTGTTGATCGGGTCGAGTGTCATCGCCAGCCTGATCGCCACGCGCAAGGGGACAAGCTGATGTTGCCGCGTCTGTTTGGCGCCTTGCTGCTGGCACTCACGCTCGGCGGATGCGCCGAGCCGCCTTACACCAACGTTGATAACGCCGGCCTGAAAGCCCTGCTGGCGCAAGGCGTGCCTTTGTACGACATTCGCCGGCCGGAAGAGTGGCGCCAGACCCAGGTGGTGGCAGGCAGCCGCACCCTGACCTACGTTGATGCGAGTGGGCGGGCCAATCCGGAATTTCTGCCGCGTTTTGCGGCCGAGGTAGACAAGAATGATCCGGTGGTTCTGATCTGCCGCACCGGCAACCGCACCGACGCCCTGGCACGCGAACTGATGGCGATGGGTTATACGCAGGTCTACAACGTGCGTCACGGCATCACGCGCTGGATCGGTGAGGGCAACCCCATCGTCAGGAACTGAATGCTGATTATCGCCATGACCAACATCGTCTATTCTGTCGCGTTGCCCCCTCTCTCGCCGATCCTGCCGAGGCCAGTCTCCAGGCCATGATGGAGCCTGCACTGCACCCCGTCCATTCGAACGTGCGCGAACGCCTGCGCGGCTTCATCGAGCATCGCCACGTGCAGGGCGTCATCATCGCCCTGATCCTGATCAATGCGGTGCTGCTCGGCCTGGAGACCTGGCCCGCAGCGATGGCGGCGGCGGGTGGGCTGATCCTGGCCGTGGACCGGGCGATCCTGGTGGTGTT
>CAYGMS010000561.1:0-1578 GCA_964350905.1 uncultured Thiobacillus sp.
GCCAGCGTCGTCTTGCCCAGCCCCGGCGGGCCGAACAGCAGCACATGATCCAGCGCTTCACTGCGTTTTTTGGCAGCGTGAATAAAAATTTCGAGCTGCTCGCGCGCCTTGACCTGGCCGACATACTCGGCCAGCGTGCGCGGACGCAGCGCGCGCTCCACCTGCTCTTCCTGCGGGCTGATGGTGGCTTGGGCAATAAGACGGTCGGTTTCGATCATGGTGCCAGACGGGTGACTGCGAACAGGTGCCGATTCTACCCTGCGTCTTTTTCCGGCAAGGCAGCAGCAAACACCAATTGACCACGCCCACGCTTCTTGGCCTGATACAGGGCGCGGTCGGCACGCGCCAGCGCTTGTCCGATGTTGTCGGATTCCTCATCCTGCAGCCAGGTCTGGCCGGCGCTGATCGTATTGCTGATATTCAAGCCGGCAATACGAAGCTCGCTGGTGAAGTGATCCACCATGCGCTGATACCAGGCCAGCATCCCCTGGTTATCCAGCCCGGACAGCAACACGACAAATTCATCCCCGGCCAGACGGGCGGCCATATCCGAACTCCGCGTCAGCGCCTTGAGCGTATTGGCCAGGGCAATCAAGGTCAGGTCTCCCGCAGCGTGACCCAACTGGTCGTTGATGGTTTTGAAGAGATCAAGGTCCAGCAACACCAGCGCTGTGGGGCGGCCCCGTTCAGCCAGGCCCAGCATGTGGGGGAAACGGGTTTCAAATGCACGGCGATTGGGTAGTCCGGTCAACGAATCCGTGTGGCTCAGCCGATCGAGTTGCTCGCGCTGTTCATGCAGATGCACCGCGATCCGGTTGATAGCCTCGGCCGCATGGGCGAACTCCGTATAGCGGGTCACGATGGGCGGAGGAGACTCATTCCGGGTCAGACAGTCAAGCGCATTCAGCGCGGCATTGATTTCCTGCCGTAGCGGACGGCGCAGCCGCGCGGTCACCATCACGAGTAAAGCAAGCACCCCCACCAAGGTGAGCATCCCGGCGAGGATTTGCAGCCAGCCACTGTAACTGAGGCGTTGCGGGGGTGACTGCACTACCAGTTTCCACCCTATTTTGGGTAACGGCACCGTGATCTCGTTCACTGCACCCTGCAGGATGCCGCTGCTGACCACAAGCTTGCCCGCCTCATCGAGAAGCGTGATGGCATGTCCCGGCTGAGTGGAGTCCTCAATGATGCGTTGCAGCTGCTCCAGTCGCACACTCACAAACACCTTGCCTAACGCCGCGTCATCCGGCCCTTCCACCTCCGCGATGAGATCAACATGCTCCATTCCGGGCACATCGCGATGAATCGGCGCCTGATTCAAAATACGTATGCCGTGCTGGCGAAGGTCGCGCAGACAATTCGGCCCCACACGCAACAAATTGGCATCGCCATATATTTCGCCTTCGGGACTCACCAGCGCCAGCCCTATGATGCTCGGCACCAATCGCTGACGAGACGCCGCCCACTGCTGCCTGTCTTCGGTCGAGCCGACCAGCATCAGATCAATCAGTTGCGGGTCGCGCGCCAGGTTATTCACCATTTCCCGGTAATAATCCCAGCGCCGCATCACACTGG
>CAYGMS010000562.1:0-1577 GCA_964350905.1 uncultured Thiobacillus sp.
GCAGGATTCACGGTCTGGCTGGCTGCAGCATTCAATTCATCCAGTTCCTGTTGCGCACTGGCTTGAAGCGCCTCCTGCTGCTCGGCCTGCTGTTCAAGTGCATAGGCCTGGTAATGCAGTACCCCCGCCCAGCCCAGCGCCCCTACCACTATCACACCCAGCGCCATGAGCATTTCGCGCAATCCCAGCACATAACGCTTTTTAAGCAGCAGCGGATTGGCCAGATTGATCTGTTGGCTCATGGCTTGGTGTCTTCCTTGCGCAATGCGGCGCCAATGGCATGAAAACACGGAGTGGGCAATTCACTCACATTCGGGATCGCAGACAAATCCAGCACCTGGCCAAGCTCCATCACCTCCACCGGCAAAGCCAGGTTCGCGGCGAGTCCATCACGCAGGCTGTCAACCTTCTCCGAGGGAATCAGCAGTAAACGATCAACCGGGATCCCGCCAAACTGGCGGTCAAAATGATCCAGCGTCCGTTGAAACTCCAGCGTCAGGCGTTCAATCACACTATCCACATCACCGTCCAGATGGGCTTGAGTCACACCCAGCGAACGCACCATGCACAGTTCGCCATCCAGCGTCAGTGTCAGCAGACTACCCGTTTCAATAAAGGAAAAAACCGCCAGCGCGCGGCCGGGTTTTTCCAGTCGGGTCGCCAGGTTGCGTTGTGCCGTTTCAACGATATCGATAATGGCGAGGTTGAGGCCAGCATCAACGGCATAAGCCGTTTCTTCCGCCAGCAAGCTGTTCTTGGCCGCCACTGCAAACAACTGCTTGGCATGGCTCATATGCTCCGGATGCGGCACTTCCAGGATATCCACCGTGCCATCATCGGGGTGGTAATCAAGCATGTCCTGAATTTGCCAACGCACTGCAGACCTGAGCTCATCTGCCGGCACATTGGGCGCGTCGAGCATGCGCATCTTGTACACCGAAGGGCTCAACACCAAGCTGGCCGGGCCCTTGTCGCGCAACTCGCTCAGGGCATCGCTCCAGTTTTCGCCCTTGACCGGCACCATTCCCACAGCCAGCAACTTGGGAACGGGCACCCGACGATCCACGCGTGCAAAGGCAATGCGGCCCGGGAGGCGCAAATAAGCGGTGAGGCCATGCTCGGTTGGTCGTCGAAAGAACCGCATGTATTGAACCTTAATGTTTTCCTTAAACTAAATAAATAAGTTGTTGTTGTCAAAGGGTTTCAATACATCTCGCGTATATAAATCAATGGTTTGTTGCCACGATACAAACCAAAGCTGCCTCGCGCCACCGGATTATCGTCATATGCCGTGCCTGTCCATGCGCCTTGCAGCCAGGTTTGACCAGCGCCAGACACCATAGCCGCCGGACAAGTGCTGCCGGCACCGGCAGCTGCCAGGTTCAGCGTCAGATCGACGCTTCCCGTGTTGTTCGCGCCGGGTGCGGATAGCTTCAGATTGCCCCGGCCCGCATTGAACCGCCCCGACAGGGAAACCGACGTTTCACAGGCATTGAGATTGCGCTGCCAATTGGACAATCCCACATTGACGGCGGCTAGCTGGGTGCAGGAATCCGCGCTATTGTGGATAAATCCCG
>CAYGMS010000563.1:0-1576 GCA_964350905.1 uncultured Thiobacillus sp.
TAGTGGAATATCCAACTGCTCTAATATAAGGGACTATATCAGCATGAATATTTATTCATTGAAGCAACACCCAACAATTTATAATGAGTTGCAGTATACTCAAAATGATAGAACACCATATACCTACTTGATAGGCTGGTCTAACTATAACGTTTGGTATTATGGGTCTCGTTACGGGAGACGATGCCACCCCTCTGATTTATGGGTTAGTTATTTTACTTCGTCGGAGTATGTTAAGGAATTTAGAGAGCGAGTTGGCGAACCCGATGTTATCCAGATTCGGCGCGTGTTCGATAGTATTTCTGCAACGACAAATTTTGAAAATACGGTTCTCCGACGATTAAAAGTTACGCTTGCCCCGCAACAGTGGCTAAACAAAAGAGCCGATTCATTTAAAAATTTAGATACGTTACACATTAATTATCGATTTGGAACAAATAATCCTATGCATGGCAAATCGTTTATCTGGATAAACGACGGGGAAAGCATAAAGCAATCATTGATTGTTGATCCTATACCCAATGGCTGGGTAAAAGGTCGCCTGCCTACTAAGTTGCAGATTCGAGGTAAAAAGAGAAAGTTAGAGGCAAAAATATGTCCACATTGTGGGCTGCTCGGCAAAGGCGGAAATATGTCACGATATCATTTCGACAATTGCCGGCAAAAATAAAAGGCGTTTAGATTATAATAGTAGCGAATTACTATAATCGGGTAGTACCCACCCACTCAGCCGCAACGCTCGGTCCTAGGCAAAGTTCAGTTAGATAAGAGTTGTTGCAAAGATTAGCAATGCAGCGATCCATCCGCGTAGTAGTTCGCTAGTTGCCCAACTATCGCCAAACGGTGCTCTTTTTGCGATTAGGATCGACAACGGAAATGCAATAGCGTAAGCAGGAACAAACCAGATTAGGGCCGGAGCAAGAAATCCACCTAACGCCACTGGTGCGCCCCACATTGCGCCGCGGAATGACACCGCAGCCCATGCGTTGGTCGTTAGTGGACCGAACTGCCACCATTCTAGTTCGTTTTGCGCGATTGGTTGCCCGCTCAGCGCTGCGCCCATCGGTGCTCCCCACCCCCACGACATTCCGATCATCATTGCGACGGTTATTAACGGAGTGATAATGGGATCTGCTGCGAACCCAGCGACTACTGCCATACAGTAACCTAAGAATAATTTATCAACGATACGCTTGCCAAAGAAATGCCAGGCGTCGCCACGGATTCTGTCTAGTACTCCAGCAAGGAGAATAGCGATAAGTTGGATTGCTAACATCATAAATTTGCTCCTGATTAGTTAGAAGTCTTGCCCCACAATGTGGTAGACTCTGTTAATTTGGTTTTCAGTTCTGGGAAAAACTTAATACCAGTGCGCTTCTCTACTTCAGATATTGTAGAGATAAACCTAGGTAAGTCGGTTGCGTAGTATGGCACGTTCGGAATGATGAACACTAGCACGGCCTGGCTGTGCGTGTCCACGAAGATTTTGTATAGTTTGGTTGGGACTGCTACCTTATTGGCGCCAATTGTGCGAACGGGACCTTCGTAGATTGGTCCACTGATCACGTACACATGA
>CAYGMS010000564.1:0-1575 GCA_964350905.1 uncultured Thiobacillus sp.
ACCCACTTAAAGGAGAAACATCATGGCAGCAGTAATCAACACCAACATGGCTTCGCTGAACACCCAGCGCAACCTTGGCGCTTCGCAGTCCCAGCTCAACACCTCGATCCAGCGCCTGTCTTCCGGCCTGCGTATCAACAGCGCCAAGGACGACGCGGCCGGCCTGGCGATCTCGCAGCGCTTCACTTCCCAGATCAACGGCCTGAACCAGGCGGCACGCAACGCCAACGACGGCATCTCGCTGGCGCAGACCGCTGAAGGTGCGCTCAGCCAGGTCGGCGACGCGCTGCAGCGCATGCGTGAACTATCGGTACAATCGGCCAACGCGACCAACAGCTCGTCGGATCGGGCCGCCCTGCAGCAGGAAGTCAGCCAGCTCGCTTCCGAAATTGCCCGTATCGGCAACACCACCAGCTTCAATGGCCTGAAAATCCTCGACGGCTCCTATAGCGGCCAGCAGTATCAGGTCGGTGCAAACGCCGGCGAAACCATCACTGTATCGGTGGGCGATTCCCGTGCGACCAACCTGGGTGCCACGGCAGTCACCAGCACAAATACCGGCATCGTGTCGACTGCGGCCCTGAACACCGGCATCACGATCAACGGCACCGCGATTGCAACGACAGGCGCAACCTCGTATTCCGACGTGATCAATCTGGTCAACGCACAAAGCGGCACCACCGGCGTCACAGCTCAACGCGCAACGACCAACGGCGCCACGCTGGGTTACGTAGCACCGACTTCGGCAGAAAACTTACAGATCAACGGCGTGACGGTGGGTATCGCCAGTGGTGCAACAATAGCTGCTGCCGCCACCGCAATTAATAATGCCTCGACGCAATCCGGTGTCACGGCAACTGTTGTTTCCGGCACCAATCTGGTGCTAACAAGCTCAGGCGGTTCGGATATCACTTTGAAATCCGACTTGGCTGCGAACGGCTCGTTTACTGCCGCAGGCATCGGTACTACGGCAACAACGTATACGGCTGGCATCCAGCTGTCGACGAAACTGGGTGGCGCCCTGACGGTTGCCGGCACTTTGGGCACCACCTTGAACCTGGCATCCGCCACTGCAGCCGACTACAAGGTGAGCTCGCTGGACATCTCGTCAACCACTGGCGCCAATACCGCGATCCAGACCATCGACTTTGCTTTGAGCCAGGTCAGCGGCACGCGTGCCTCGCTGGGCGCGCTGCAAAACCGTTTCTCGGCGGTTGTCAGCAACCTGCAAAGTGCTTCGGAAAACTTCTCTGCAGCACGTAGCCGTATTTTGGATGCCGACTTCGCTGCCGAGACCGCTACGCTAACGCGCGGCCAGATCCTGCAACAGGCCGGTACCGCGATGCTGGCGCAGGCCAACTCGCTGCCGAACAACGTGCTCTCGCTGTTGCGTTAAGAAACAAACAGGCGCGCCTGGGTTTAATTTAACCCGGCGTCTGGGCAAAGTGGCGGAGCACGGGGTTTACCCTGCTCCGCCTTTGCCGCATCAATCAGGAGACGATCATGTCTATTGGAAAAGTCGATTCAGTTGACCTTGCCGCGATGCGGCAGGCTCCCCCATCCGCCCCCACTACC
>CAYGMS010000565.1:0-1569 GCA_964350905.1 uncultured Thiobacillus sp.
GTTTGACGTAGCGCGCCGCCGTCACCCAGTCGCCGTTCTGCATCTCCGTCCAATGAGCGGAGAACGGGCTATCGCTGGCCACCAGCAGACGCGCCGCGAGAAACGCCTTGTTGTCCGTCACCTCCTGGGCATGGGCGTCCGCCATGTATTCGGCGCGGACGTGGCCATAGGCCGACACTGCGCCGTCGCCGGCATAAGCGACGGTCTTGCTCAGATTGAGCAGGAGCTTGCCGGACAGCACGCTGCCCAGATCGAGCACGCCCGACTCAAAAAATCCGTTCTTCTCGCGCCAGAACCCCTCGCGGAACCAGGCCGCCGGCGTCGCCTGAATCTCGCTCGCCGCCAGGCCTTGCAGGTTGTAGCCGAACGCGTACAGATCCGCATCGTTGATGTTCTGGGCATAGGGCGCCACCGGCGCGCTGCCCAGCAGCGACACCCGCCTGACCTGGTTTGCCGCCGTGAACGCCAGATTGATGTACTGTCCCGCCGTGATCGGCAGGGCGATGCTGACCACCTCGTTGTAGTTGTAGGCGCCCGCGAGCGACAGCGTTATGTCACTGTACGGCGACATCCCCCCCGATCTGGCGATGGCGA
Source organism: uncultured Thiobacillus sp. (assembly GCA_964350905.1). Lineage (GTDB taxonomy): Bacteria > Pseudomonadota > Gammaproteobacteria > Burkholderiales > Thiobacillaceae > Thiobacillus. The sequence continues at coordinate 595 of CAYGMS010000565.1, forward strand.
AAACACGGAATGCCGAGTCTGGCCATTTGGGTATGGCGAAGCGCACCTCCGGCGTTGAGACGACCTTGACGCGCGACACCCCTCCGTCCTCGAACAACGCCACATACTGACTGGCGCCGGCCACCGCTTCCCACGAAAAAACCAGATCGGGCTCCGACACCCGCCACGACAGCCCCTGAATCTGATTGAGGGCCGAACCGCCGAATACGATGCGAAAGCTCGCCGCTGTATAGCCCCCCGCCGCGTAAGCCCCCTTGATCCAGAGCGTTTGCCCGGCCAGGGAGAGCACCGGCAGGGAAAAACTGTTGCCCGTCGTCGTCGCCAGGGCCGTGCCAGCCTCGAAACTCTCGCCGCTGCGCAGTTCGTAGCCGCTGATCTGCGGCTCGGCGATGGCCTCGAAAACGATCTGGGCATTGCCCAGGGCATCCACCGTCACCGTCGCACCGCGCACCGATGCCCCCGGCTGCGTCGTCCCGTCGGTCGCCACCGCGCCCACTGGCCCCTCGATGGCACGGTGAATCGTCGCCACACCGGCCGCGCCCGCGTTCGGGTAGCTCACCCGCACCGTCATCGCCCCCTGGTCCCGCAACAGCGCCGTTTCGAACACCCTGCCCGGGGTGGTGCCGATGCGCACCGGCGTGTCGTCGCCATATCCCACAGCGACGGATGCCTCTAGAATGTCACTGGCCGTCAGTGCCCAAGTGATGATCGCCCGCCCCACCCAGGCGGGGCCGCTGCGGCGCCAATCCTCCGTCACCGTCAGCCCCGACACCATGGCCACCTCCAGCCTACTCCATGACATCGGGTAGTAGGTGTAGGCGCTATCGATGGCCGCGTAATATGCCGGATCGTCATCGACGGCGGTGAGCCGCACCCGCGTCGCCGACAGCGGCTGCACGCCGGTGATTTTGACCCGGCGCCCCGGTGTCGCCCGCGGATCGAAAAACCACAGGTAATCGAGCACCGGGTGCGTAT
>CAYGMS010000566.1:0-1568 GCA_964350905.1 uncultured Thiobacillus sp.
CGGTGAGCCACATGTCGCGCACGATGACCAGCTTGAACGGGTCGGCCGGGTTCTTAAACCGCGTTTCCAGACGTTTGCGGACTTCCTTGGGGTAGATATGCGGCTTCAGTAGCGTCTTATCCGAGGCCGAGCCGGTCATTACCACCTTGATGGCCCCTTGAGTCGGGTCATCGTTGTGCCAGTCGGGACGCAGGGCCACGATGGCGTTATACAGATGTACGCAGATGTCGCGGCTCATGGCCACGACCATGGCCTTGCCGTCCATTGCAGAAAGCCGGTTCTCTGAGTGAGTCACGATGTCCGCTGCCACCTTCTGGATGCGCGGCGGAGCACCGACCAGCTGTTCCAGGGCGGCCCAGCGGCGCAGCTTGGCCACCTTGGCAGCGTCGCCCTCCTCGCCCTCGGTCAGCTCGTCGACTTCGCTGTCGAGTAGTGTGACGTCCGCTTCCTTCAGTTCCAGCTTGGCCAGTCGGCCTTCGTAGTAAATGGGCACCGTGGCGCCGTCCTTCACGGCCTGCTCGATGTCATATATATGGACGTAGTCGCCGAACACGGCGCGGGTATCGCGGTCGTCCAGCGAGACCGGCGTGCCTGTGAACGCGACGAAGGTCGCGCCGGGCAACGCGTCGCGCAGGTGCTGGGCGTAGCCGTAGCGCACGGTGCTGCTGCCAGTCGTCAGCGGTGCCGAGGTCGGACCGTTCTCGGCTGCAAGCAGTACCGTGGCGTCGTTGGCTGCTGCAGACCCGCCCTGCTTTCCGGTCAGCCGCGCCTCAAATCCATATTGACTGCGGTGCGCCTCGTCGCAGATGACTACGATGTTGCGGCGGTCCGAAAGCACCGGAAACATGTCCTCATCCTCGCCCGGTGTGAATTTCTGGATAGTGGTGAAAACGATGCCGCCCGATGGTCGGTTGGCAAGCAAGCGGCGCAGTTCGGGGCGGGTATCGGCTTGGACTGGCGTTTCACGCAGCATTTCGGCGGCGCTAGAGAACACACCGAAGAGCTGGTTGTCCAGGTCGTTGCGGTCGGTCACCACCAGCAAAGTCGGGTTGCCCATGCCCGGGTGGGCCATCAGGGCACCGGCCAGGCAGGTCATCTCGATGCTCTTGCCTGCGCCCTGCGTGTGCCACACTACACCGCCCTTGCGCGTGCCGCCGGGTGCCGATGCCTGCAACACGCTCTGCACCACGGCCCGCACGGCGTGGAACTGGTGGTAGCCGGCCACCTTCTTGATTAGCTTGCCGTCATCTTCAAACAGGATGAAGTGGCGCAGGTACTCCAGCAGCAGGTCGCGCTGGAACAGCCCCTGCACCAGCGTCTCCAGCTCGCGCATCGCCCCCAGCGGGTCGGTGGTCACGCCGTCTATGGTGCGCCAGGCCATGAAACGCTCGCGGTCGCTGGTCAGCGAACCCATGCGTGCCTGGATACCGTCGGATATCACCTGCAGGGCGTTGGCATGGAACAGGTCGGGGATGTCCTGCTGGTAGGCCTGCAGCTGATTCCAGGCGGCCCAAATGTCTGCTTCCTCGTCACCGGGGTTCTTCAACTCGACGACCACCGGCAACGAC
>CAYGMS010000567.1:0-1567 GCA_964350905.1 uncultured Thiobacillus sp.
TCATCACTGAAAAATTCAGGCGAAACGAGCGCAACCCGGAGTGCAGGAATCTGCAATTGGGCGATTTCGGATTTGTAATGTGGCGAGATATCCGGGTCGTCGAGGATGAGTTCGAACAGGCCCGCCACCGCATCCAGCACGGCCAGGTCGAATGTGCCGGCATCGGTCTGACGGGCATCCTGCTGCAGTTGTCGCAGAACGAGTGTTGCAGGGGGTTGGCTCGGTCCCGAGATACGTAGAATATCAGCCTGCCAACGCGCCAGACTATCCAGAAATCCAGGCAGCAAGGCAGGAAATGATGTGCCGCTGGCAGGTGTAAATGATGTTTCCGGGGCAAATAAGCCACCCTCCCCGAATGCGCCGGCTTGCTCGCTGATAGCCTGAATATGCGCCAGGATTTGCTGGCCGAGATCCGAATCACGTTTTTTGGGGGGCGGCGTGGTGGTTGCGCGCACGGTTGTGTGTTCCTCAACGCCTTGCGCTATCAGGTATTGATTAAGCGCGGTGTATGTGTGCCTCAAGGTGTCGCGTAGCGGTTCAGCCGAACATTGCAGTATCAGGGTGCCACTCGGCGTGTCGATTTCCAGGCTTGCCAGCGCACGCAACAAGGCATGCATGACAAAAATTGGCCCGTACGATTCAGTATAGTCAGCGTTTCCGGCAACTTCCTGTTGCAAGCCGAGCAAACGGCTGAACAACAGCAGCATTTCGGGACGCAATGCCTCGGTCAGCCAGGCGGCCGCCTTGTCTTCGGCCAGTTGTCTGGCCAGCATGGCGTCGTCCACCAGTTGCAGCGTGACTGGATGGCCCCCTGCCTGTTTTGTAACATTCTCTGGACGGAGCAGGTGCTGGCGAAACTGGTCGGCAAATGCCGTGGACAGCCTATCCGGATACACGTCAATCCAGCCCAGACAGGTTTGCCCGGTGGCCAGCATGGAAGGCGTCATTCGCTCCACGATGGCGCGCATGACGGCATCGTGGATAAAGCTGCGGCTGCGCTGAAAGAAATTATCCAGAGCCTGCGCCATGCGCAGGTCGGCTTCACGCAGCAGCGCTTCAGCGGAAAGGGGTTCAGTTTGCGTGTTCATGGCCTGATCGTAATAACGGCCAAGGGGGCGCATTATTAAATGCGCGATCAATAAGACTTCAAGCGTTGAAGTTGAATGTTGGTTCTGGAGCGGGCGAAGGGAATCGAACCCTCCTCATGAGCTTGGGAAGCTCAGGTAATGCCACTATACGACGCCCGCGAAGTGCGTGTTTCCTTCGGGGACGTGTGCCCTTCGGGGTAGAATCCGGGATGATACTGAAACTTACGTCAGGATAGAAGTTGTGATTGAACTGACCATCAATGGTGAACCCCGAAATTTTCCTGCGCCACTGGCCCTCGCCCAACTGATCGAGACCTTGGATCTGACGGGGAAACGCATTGCCATCGAGAGAAATGGCGAAATCGTCCCGCGCAGCCAGCATACCGATACGCCGCTGATGGATGGCGACCGCCTGGAAATTGTCGTTGCTGTTGGCGGCGGCTGACCCCGTTATTCCTTCGCTTTAAGCCTTAAAGAAT
>CAYGMS010000568.1:0-1558 GCA_964350905.1 uncultured Thiobacillus sp.
GGTCTCCAGCGCCGCGATCTTGCCGCTGCGCTCGCTCTGGCTCGCCACAGAACCCGTGGTGTCACCGTATTTCGGACCGCCCCCCAGTTGGGGCATGTCGGAACAACCGCCTGCCACCATCGCAAACAGGACTGCCGGTACAAGCACGCGTGTCATCATCTTCGTCCCCTCGATTCAGTGTGGAGCCACGGCCCGGCAAAGCATTTACCGGCCCGCCCTCTATATTCAATCTAGACACTGGGCTGTCCGACCGCAAGCGTGCTTGAGAAACGCACTGCGAAGCCAGACGGGTTCGGGCGCGCAGGAAAGCGTCTACAAAGAAAGAGAGCGCTCAAGCAGGCGCAGGCGAATTAATCCGGCTGCAGCGGGTGAGTCGCCGCCAGGCAGACAGAACAATCCGCCGTGACAACCAAGGGGAATCCCATCTCATGATCAACAGTTTCGTTTCGCAATACGCCCTGTTTCTTGCCGAAGCCGCCACTCTCGTACTAGCCGTCATCGCCCTTGTCGCGGGCCTGAGCGCTTTATCGCGTCGCAAGAACAAGCATGGGGGTGAAATCCAGGTGACCGACATCAACCGCCAGCTCGAAGCATCCGGCGACAAAATCGATGTACTGCGCCTTTCCAAAAAGGCGTACAAGCACCTGCTCAAGCAACGCAAGGCCGAGCACAAGACCCAGCAACGGGCGGCAGCGGAGCACTGCACCTATCTGCTGGACTTCAAGGGCGATATCCGTGCCTCGGCATTCATCGCACTGCGCGAGGAAATCAGCGCCATCCTGCAGGTGGCCAAGGCGGGCGACGCCGTGCTGCTGCGGCTGGAGAGCCCGGGCGGCATGGTCAACCGCTACGGCCTCGCCGCAGCCCAACTGCTACGGCTGCGCGACGCCAAACTGCCGCTCACCGTGATGGTCGACACCGTGGCCGCCAGCGGCGGCTACCTCATGGCCGCCACCGCCGACCGCATCGTCGCCTCGCCGTTTGCGCTCGTCGGCTCCATCGGCGTCATCGCGCAAATCCCCAACTTCCATCGCTGGCTGCAGGCCCGGGACATCGACTGGGAGCAATTCACCGCCGGCAAATTCAAGCGCACCGTGACCCTGTTCGGCGAAAACAGCGAAGCCGGCCGCGCCAAGCTGCGCGAGGAACTGGAGGAAATCCACGCGCGCTTCCGCGCATTCGTGCAGGAGCGCCGCTCCCAGCTGGATATGGAAAAGGTCGGCACCGGCGAAGCCTGGCTCGGCAGCCAGGCGCTGGAACTGGGGCTGGTGGACGAACTCGCCACCAGCGACGAGATCATCCGCAGCGCCTGCCAGCAGGGCAGAGTGCTGCAGGTGAGCTTCCAGCGCAAGATGACGCTGCCTGAGCGCGTGCGCGTGTCGGCGCAGTCTGCGTGGGATGCGATCTGGCAGCCGCCTTCTCCGCTTGGCTGAACTATCCAACAGGTCGCCGATAAGCTATCGAGCTATGCGAGAGTCCCCCTGATAACGAGCAAGGGTTTGCCCCCGGCAGCACCTGCATCATGGCCGCCTTCACCCATCTCAACCCGCAGGGCAGC
>CAYGMS010000569.1:0-1557 GCA_964350905.1 uncultured Thiobacillus sp.
GCGTGTCTGGATTGCAACCAGGCCACGCCCAGAGCCAAGCCTATCGGGCGCTTCACAAGCCCGCCCTGCTTGCTCAGGCCACATGCAATTCCTTCGTCGGTTTGATCAGGCTCTCCGCAGGTATTCCCAGCTCCTTGTGCAACTTCCAGACCATTGCAAGTGTGAGGGGGCGCTTGCGATTCAGCACTTCGTAAACCCGGTTTAGCCGTCCACTCATCGGTTGCAGATCTTTTGGAGTCAGTCCGGCTTGATCCATGCGAAATTTTATGGCCTCCACGGGATCAGGCAGATCAATGGGAAAGCATTTGGCTTCATAGGCTTCGATCAAGGTCAGCATCACTTCGAAGCGATCTCCATCCGGGCTTCCAGTCTCGGGTTCGGTTTCGAAGTAGGGCGCGACCTCGCGCAAGGCTGCCTGGTAGTCTGCGTCAGTGTGGATAGGGCGAATGTCCATTCTCATGCCTCCATTTCTACAGTCTCGGCATCGATGCCGTCATACTCTTTTATGCCTCTGAACTGTTCTCAGTTTTTCCTATCAAATGCTTTGAGATCAACGAGATAAGGGGTTGAATCATGAAAGCGACGGAGACCAACCTGCTGGACTGGCAGAAACGGTATGGAACGGAAGAAGCCTGCGCCCAGGCGCTGGCGCAGCAACGCTGGCCGGAAGGGTTTCGCTGCCCGCGTTGCGGGCACGATCATGGCTATGTCATCAGCACGCGTCACTCCTGCGAATGCTCCAAGTGTCATTACCAGGCCTCGCTCACGGCGGGGACGCTGTTTCACTCCACCAACCTGCCCCTGACCAAATGGTTCTGGGCGATCTACCTGGCGGCATCGGACAAGGGCGGAATTTCCGCCATGCGTCTTTCCAAACAAATCGGGGTGTCCTGGATCACCGCCAGCCGGATGCTGCGCAAGATCCGCATGGCCATGGGGCACCGGGACAGCATCTATCGGCTGCACGACCTCGTCGAGATCGACGATGCGCTGGTGGGCGGGCGCCGCAGCGGAAAGCGTGGACGCGGTGCCGAGGGCAAAACCCCGGTGCTGGTGGCGGTCGAGAACCGGGGCACCCGTGCCGGGTTTATCGCCATGCAGCAGGTTCCCGCCGTGACGAAGGAAACCGTAGCGAAATTCGTGCAGAGCCGCCTCCCGCCCAGTCAACTGGTGCGCAGCGATGCGCTGGCTTCGCTGGTGGAAATCGGCAAGACGCAGCACCATGCCGCGCGGGTGACGCCGCCCGACAAGGCGGGCGAATGGCTGCCCTGGGTGCATATTGCCATCGGCAACCTGAAGGCATTTCTGCTGGGCACTTATCACGGCGTATCGTCCAGGTATCTGCAAGAGTATCTCCATGAGTTCTGCTACCGTTTCAACCGGCGTGAATGGGAGGCCGAACTGCCACTACGCCTGCTCAATGCCTGCCTGACGCACACTCAGGTCAAACTGAAAATGGTATAGAGGCATATTAAAAATTGTTGTGAATGTTTTTTCGCTGTTCCAAGTCGCGAGAGGTGGGCTCACGAGGCTCGCCCGAGCCCGCAGGTTTAGCGC
>CAYGMS010000570.1:0-1551 GCA_964350905.1 uncultured Thiobacillus sp.
CCTTATTATTGATCGGTATGGCGTCCGCCCCCTCCACCCTTCTCGCTGAACCCTCCAGGCAAGGCACGCGCTTCGCGCTCGCCCTGCTGGCGTCTGCGGCAGTACACGGCATGGTGTTGTCGACCCAGTTCGTGCAAATCAATCCACGGCTGTTCGAGGATCCCAATCTGCCGATGGAAGTGGTGCTGGTGAATGCCAAGAGCCAGGAAGCCCCGCTTAACCCGGATGCATTGGCGCAGGTCAATCTGGCAGGCGGCGGCAATACGGAGCAGGACCGGCAGATGAAGAGCCCGCTGCCTGCCAGCAGCGAAACCCAGACTGGCAGCGAAGAAGCCGCCTTGCAATCGCGTGTCGCCGAGCTCGAGCAGCAGGCCAAAGCCCTGTTAAGCCAGATCAAACCCGACGCGCAACTTCAAACCCGTCCGCACACCGCGCCACCCACGCCCGAGCAACCCGCCATCGACGTCAGCCAGCTCAACCAGCAAGCGCGTGAAATGGCCCAGCTGCAAGCGCGTATCTCGCAACAGTGGGATGGCTATCAGAAAATTCCCAAGCGGGCGTTTGTCGGCGCCAACGTCCGCGAATACGTGTTTGCACGTTATGTGGAGGACTGGGTTACCAAGGTCGAGCGCATCGGCAACCTGAACTATCCTGAAGCCGCACGCCGCCAGGGCATTTACGGCAGCCTCAAGCTCACCGTGTCGATTTATGCCGATGGCCGCATCGAAGCTATCGAGATCGATCGATCTTCCGGCTCAAAAGTGCTGGATGCGGCCGCGAAGAAAATTGTCGAAGCCGGTGAGCGCTACGCGCCTTTCCCCGACGATATGCGCAAAAAAGCCGACATCCTGTCGATCACCCGTACCTGGACCTTCACCCGCTCGGACCAGCTCGTCGGCACTGACTGAAACCCGTCACTTCAGGCGTGCGAGATCCATGGCCTGCAGGCCGCTGGGCGCCGCACGCAAATCAAATTCATCGCACAATCAATTGGTTACCATTAATTGCAGGCAACAGGCACGCGTATTGCTCAATTTCAGGCTGTAACCGGCGTTACCGCTTCCTGGCCGTCCGGCCAAACCTATCAAAACCCTGAAATTCAGGAGCAGACGTGAACACTTTCATCCGATATGCCGCCACCCTTGGCCTAACCCTGCTTTCCGCCCAGGCGCAGGCGATCGAGTTTTCCTTTACCTCGGGCGCCGCAGTCCCGCCTGCGGCCTTTGGCAACACCTACATTGCGACGACGGACGGCATGGCGCTCGCGGCAAGCGCATGGTCTGACACGGCACGGTCCAAAAAACCACGAGCCGACCTGTTCGAATCGGCAGCGCTGAGCTTCGCAACGGACGGCATGGGCGTGTGCGACCAGAACGGGAAACCCAATTGCACCAGCAAAAACAATGACGATGCGCTGGGCAACAAGGGCACCGGCGACCTGATCCTGTTCAGCTTTTCCAGCGCGGTCAGTCTGCAGTCGCTGACCATGTACCAGGTTGGCAAAGACTCCGACCTCAGCTTGTGGGCGGGCAGCGGAACCTTCAGTCCGGA
>CAYGMS010000571.1:0-1550 GCA_964350905.1 uncultured Thiobacillus sp.
CCGGAATTTGTCCCAACAGGAAACTAAAGATTGGACTTGTTCAGCGCTTCCCTAAAGCGCCGCCGGTTAACTCTACGTTGAACGTCTGCTTTGCGAACCGGCTAATTTCCGCTAAGGATCGGAACCCGTCATTCACAATAGTCCGATAACAACTGGCTGCACCATTTTCATGGTGAGCCATCTCAACCTGAGCATGCGGCTTTATCCGAACGTCAACCCCATCGCCTCGCGCACATCGCGCATGGTGTCTCGTGCCAGTTCCTGCGCCTTTTCGCTGCCGTCGGCGAGGATATTGCGTACCTGATCAGGGTTCTCTTCGTAGTACTGGGCGCGCTCACGGATGGGAGCGAGTTCGGCCAGCACGGCGTCGATCACCGGCTGCTTGCATTCAAGGCAGCCGATGCCGGCACTGGTGCAGCCGGCGGTAACCCACTGACGGGTAGCGTCATCGGTATACACCATATGGAAATGCCACACCGGACAGTTGGCCGGGTTGCCTGCGTCGGTGCGGCGCACGCGCGCGGGATCAGTCGGCATGGTGCGGATTTTCTTGCTGACGATTTCCGGGTCTTCGCGCAGGGCGATGGTGTTGTTGTAGGACTTGGACATCTTCTGACCATCGAGTCCGGGCATTTTCGATGCTGCGGTCAGCAGGGAATCGGGCTCGGCAAGAATCATCTTGCCTGAGCCTTCGAGGTAGCCAAACAGACGTTCACGGTCATTGAGTGACAGGTTTTGCGCGTCGTTGAGCAATGCCTTGGCGGATTCCAATGCCTCGTCGTCACCTTTTTCCTGATAGGCAGTGCGGCATTCTTCATAGAGCCGGGCCTTTTTGGAGCCCAGTTTTTTGACGGCAGCACGCGCCTTGTCTTCGAACCCCGGCTCACGGCCATACATATGGTTGAAGCGGCGGCATATTTCGCGAGTGAATTCGATGTGCGGCACCTGGTCTTCGCCCACCGGCACCAGGTTGGCACGGTAAATCAAGATGTCGGCCGATTGCAGCAGTGGATAACCGAGAAAGCCGTAGGTGGAAAGGTCTTTCTCGCTGAGCTTTTCCTGCTGGTCTTTGTAGGTGGGTACGCGCTCCAGCCAGCCGAGCGGGGTTGTCATCGACAGTAGCAGATGCAACTCGGCGTGTTCGATCACACGCGATTGCACGAACAGGGTGGCCTGCGCCGGGTCTATGCCTGCAGCAAGCCAGTCAACCACCATGTCACGCACGTTATTTTCGATGGCGGCAGGCGTGTCGTAATGGGTGGTCAGCGCATGCCAATCCGCCACGAAGAACAGGCACTGGTATTCATTTTGCAAGCGCAGCCAGTTTTTCAGCACGCCATGATAGTGGCCAAGATGGAGTCGTCCGGTGGGACGCATGCCAGAGAGAACGCGGTCGGAATACATGTTTTATGTAAGGTGGCTCAAAAAAATTAGAGGATGAAGTTAACTCAATACGAGCTGGATCAGGCCGATCAGTTGTGCGGATTCAAGACCCGTGACCACCGCCGTGAGGCCGATGAAGAGATTGATGAGCGGCCACAGGATGATGC
>CAYGMS010000572.1:0-1549 GCA_964350905.1 uncultured Thiobacillus sp.
GCTACATATCGGCGACACCCTCACCGAAGGCGAAGCCCTGCAATACAAGGGCATCCCCTATTTCGCACCCGAACTGTTCAGCCGCCCGCGCCTGCGCGACCCGTTGCGCGCCAAGCAATTGAACAAGGGTTTGCTGGAACTGGGCGAGGAAGGCGCAGTGCAGGTGTTCGAACCCTTCACCGACAACACGCTGTTAATCGGCGCAGTCGGCCAGTTGCAGTTCGAAGTCGTCGCCCACCGCCTGAAAACCGAATACGGCGTCGATGCCAGCTTCGAAAACGCCGGCATCTACACCGCGCGCTGGGTCACCTGCCCCGACGCGCAGCATCTCGCCGAATTCACCAAGGCCAACGCGCTCAAACTGGCCAAGGACGTTGATGGCAATCTGGTCTATCTGGCAGATACACGTGTGAACCTCAACCTCGCACAGGAACGCTGGCCCAAGGTCACATTTCATGACACGCGGGAACATGGGCAGGTGATGAGTTGAGTCTGTAGCCAGTCCACACCGACTGAGCTGGGTCAAGGCCAGCAAAAAACTTCGCGGCTATCTGGTCATCGGTGTAGCCACTAATTCAGCCAGCCCAAGCAGTGAGCTTTTTCTTCTTCAGGCCACTAGCAGAAGATGCACTAGCGCAAACAGCCGGTGAAACAGGTAGTCATAGTGCTCGATTCTGGCAATCTCTATGCTTTCGGTCCTGAAATGACGCGTCAGCCCCAGCCTGCGCACATCGCAATACTTGCTCAATCATACCCACAGCATATTTCTCCAAAAGCCGATGTTCAGTTGCGTTTGGCTGATACGCTTAGCGTGGAGTGAGGCCCCGGAGTAAGGTCATTACAGGGGGCAGCATCAAATCACTGATGTTCAACCTTCTCCTGCAGCCAGACCTTGATCAGCGACTGATACGGCACGTCGCGCGCATTGGCTGCGGTCTTGATAGCATCGAGCAGATGCTGGGGAAGCCGCAGCGAAATGGTGTTGGTCGTGGGCTTCAGATTGGGCAGGACAACACGCTGGGCTTTCGACCAGTCGACATGATCCGCGCTGTCGTGAGTTTCCCAGAAGGTGCGCTCTTCGGCCTCCGAGGCAAAGGCCGGAATGGGTTTAAGGCGTTTGCTCATAGATGCTTCGCTCCTTCCGGTGCATGTCACGCGCGGATATCACCCGGATTTTGGCCTCGCGCACGGTAAATGTAATATGCAGCTTTCGTGCTGTGTGGGTCATTCCCAACGCATGAAAGCGCGGCTCCGCCTGGCTGTGCTTCGCATCTTCCAGCATCAATAGCGGCTGGTTGAAAAACACCTGCTCCGCTTCTGATGCGGTCACGTCATGTTTGTCGTTTTTGCGGGCGTTGCCTTCGTCCCACTCAAAACCTTCAATCAGCGCCAAGTCGATCATGGCTGTATATTATGAACATATACAATTTGAATCAAGCCCTGAAGCAATCAAGGCCGTCAGGCTTCCCTGAAAAGCTGAATCGCCTCATCCAGTCGCTGCACCGCATGAATCTCCATCCCGGCAATCTTCTGTTTGGGCTGGTTGGCG
>CAYGMS010000573.1:0-1536 GCA_964350905.1 uncultured Thiobacillus sp.
AAACCGAAGTCGTTGGTGAGCGGCAGGCGCAGCGTAGGGTAGGCCAGCACCCTTGTGCCCTCGGTCTTGGTAGGATGAGCGAAGCGGGTGGCTTCGGTTTCCAGATTGAATGCGAGGCCGCTGCCAAATGTCTGCTTCATTCCCAGCCGGGCGTGCGGCAGCCGGGCATAGGGCTCGACAAGTGGCGCGACAGCAGTTGAATCCTGCAGCGTCTGGAAGCTTTGTGCGCGCAACTCGGCATTCCAGTTGGCATGCTGGGTGGTCAGCCAGGCCTCGCGGCTGAGGTGGCTGACCGAGGTGATCGAAATGAGGTTGGAGAGGTCGCGAAAGTAGTCGTTGTCGGAAACCCGATTGACGTTCATTCCCGCCTGGGTGTTAGCGTTTACGCGGTACTCGTTTTTGAGCACCATGCTCCAGCGCGAACGGTCGGCCTCGCTGTCATTGGGCAGATATTCAAGCCGGTTTTCGCCGCGCGCCTCAGCCAGCAAATAGCGGAATTCGCCGCCCAGTTGCACGCCGCGTTTCGACATCAGGCGCGGATACAGCGTGGCATCGTAATTGGGCGCCAGGTTGAGGTAATACGGCACCAGCATGTCGAAGCCGCTGCGCTCGGTGGTGCCGATGGTTGGCGCCAGCATGCCGGTCTTGCGTTCATTATTGAGTGGGAAATCCATCCACGGCGTGTACAGGATCGGCACACCGAGAAACTGCAGGGAGGCATTGCGCGCCGTACCGACATTGCGTGTCTTGTCGATATCGAGACTGCCCACCTTGAGGAACCAGTCGTCGTTGTCCACCGGGCATGTGGTGTAGGTGGCGTTCTGCAGCTTGAAGCGATCTTCGTTGATGAAATCGATGCGGTCGGCATCGCCTCGCCCCTGCTGGGCCGCCAATTCTTTGCGGGTGGTCAATTGATACACCGGCTGCGTGAGTTCGCCGCTGTAATCGTTGAGATTGAGGGTGAGCGAGTCACCCTGCACCAGCAGCGCAGGTTGTTCCAGTCGCACTTGGCCGCGTGCCTGCACCTGGTTCAGCGTGGTGTCATAGCGCAGCCAGTTGGCGGAGAAAACATGCCCGGACTGACGTGCCTGCACCTGGCCGCTGGCTTCAAGCACGTTGGGCGCAGTCGATTCGATCCGGTCCGCGGTCAGAAACAGCGGACCGGTCTTGCCTACCGCTGCCGAGCCAATCAGCTCGACATCCTTTTTCAGGGCGAGTCCGCCCGCCGCAGCTGTACTGACAGTCAGCAACAACACAACAAGCACATTACCAGGCAGGGTCGACAAGCGATGTAAAATCCGGGGCTAGGTTAAGTTCATACAAACAGCAACAGCGTGATTCGGAGCAGCAGGCAGTGGATCGACTTCAAGCATTACAGAATTGGGCCGCCCGACAACTGGAGGCGGATGCACTGGACATCGCCCCGGCGTCGGCGGACGCCAGCTTTCGCCGTTATTTTCGTGTCACTGCCAAAGGCCGCGATTATATCGTGATGGACGCCCCCCCGGCGCATGAGGATTGCCGGCCGTTTATTGC
>CAYGMS010000574.1:0-1533 GCA_964350905.1 uncultured Thiobacillus sp.
AGCGAGCCCAGGCAGCCCAGTTCGCCTTCGACAGAGACGCCACAAGCGTGGGCCAGTTCGGAAACCTTGCGGGTGGTTTCGACGTTGTATTCGTAGGTGGACGGGGTCTTGCCGTCGGTGCCCAGGGAGCCGTCCATCATCACCGACGAAAAGCCGGACTGGATGGAGCGGAAGCAGATGCTGGGCGATGCGCCGTGGTCCTGGTGCATGCAGACGGGAATGTGCGGATACTGTTCGATCGCAGCCAGGATCAGGTGGCGCAGGAAGGGCTCGCCGGCATAGGAGCGCGCACCGGCGGAACCTTGCAGAATCACGGGCGAATTCACGGCGTCGGCGGCCTGCATGATGGCCTGAACCTGCTCCATGTTGTTGACGTTGAACGCGGGCAAGCCATAACCGTTTTCAGCGGCATGGTCGAGCAATTGACGAAGGGATATCAGGGCCATTTACAGTCTCCTAGGTTAAAAAGTGTGCTGCTAAATCAGGATTTTTTCGAGCCGCCTACGCGGACGATTTTCATGGTATTGGTACCGCCCGACTGACCGATAGGCTCTCCAATGGTCAGCAGGATCAGGTCGCCATCGCGCACTGCTCCGCGCCGGCGCAGTTCTTCCTCGGCTTCTGCCAGCAACACGTCCCGCTCCTTGCTGGCGGTTTTCAGGTTGAGGGGGTAGACACCACGGAAAAGAGTCACTTTTCTACGGGTTTCGACCTGAGGTGTCAAGGCGTAGATCGGCACGCGCGTCGACAGCCGGCTCATCCACAAACAGGTATTGCCGGACTCGGTGAGCGATGCAATCGCCTTGATGTTGAGATGCACCGACGTAAACACCGCCGACATCGCGATGGCCTCGTCGGGACGCAGAAAGCTGTGGTCGAGTCGCGCGCCGGAAAAATCGGGCTCGGCTTCCTTTTCCACTTCCAGACAAACCCGATCCATCGCCTGCACGGCTTCGACCGGGTACTGGCCCGCTGCCGTTTCGGCCGATAGCATCACCGCATCGGTCCCGTCCAGCACCGCGTTGGCGACGTCGGACACTTCGGCACGGGTCGGAATCGGACTGGTGATCATCGACTCCATCATCTGGGTCGCGGTGATCACCACCTTGTTGCGCTCGATCGCCATGCGGATCATGCGCTTCTGCAGCGCAGGCACGGCAGCGTCGCCAACTTCCACCCCCAGGTCGCCGCGCGCCACCATGATGGCGTCGGAGGCTTCGAGGATCTCTTCCAGGTTCTCGATCGCTTCGGTACGTTCGATCTTGGCAACCAGCTGGCTCTTGCCGCCCGCAGCACGCAACAGTTCACGTGCCTGACGCATATCGGCACCTGAACGCGGAAACGACACCGCCAGGTAATCCGCTTTCAGAAAAGCGGCGGTCTTGATGTCTTCGATATCCTTGGTTGTCAGCGCGGCGGCAGACAATCCACCGCCCTTGCGGTTGATGCCCTTGTTGTTGGACAGCACCCCGCCTTGCACGACGTTGCAGATAATTTCCGTGCCCTTGACTTCTTCGACCCAGAACTCAATCC
>CAYGMS010000575.1:0-1533 GCA_964350905.1 uncultured Thiobacillus sp.
AGCGTGAACTGGTCGTGTTGATCAAGACCACGTTGATTCGCGACAACAAGGACTGGAACAATGACCTGGAGGCAACCCAGCGTCGCTTCCAGGCCTACGAACTGCCCGATTCCCGGCCGTGACCAGTTGGTGGGGATATTTCGGCCTGCGTGAACCGCCGTTTGGACTGACCCCGGATACCAGCTTTTTTTACCCCGCGCTGCCGCATCAGGACGCGCATGAAACGCTGCTTTACGCCTTGGGCGCCGGAGAAGGCTTTCTGGTCGTGGACGGCGAAGTCGGGACCGGGAAAACCCTGCTGCTACGCCGTGTATTGAACACCTTGCCGGAGCGCTGGCAGGTGGCGTTCGTGCCGAACCCCGGGGTGGACCCGCGTGGCCTGTATGCGGCAATTGCAATCGAATTTGGCGTGCCGGCAAATGGTGCCAGCGAAGAACTGTTGCATCGCCTGGAACGCCATTTCATCACCCTGGCCCAGCAGGACCAACAACCAGTGGTGCTGATCGACGAAGCGCAGGCTTTGCCTGCCGATACGCTTGAAGCAGTTCGGCTGCTCACCAATCTTGAAACCGAAAAGCGCAAACTGCTGCAGGTCGTGCTGTTTGGGCAACCTGAATTGATGGCGCGTCTGCACGAGAAAAACACCCGGCAAATTCTCACGCGCATCAGTTTTCATGCAACGTTACGCCCGCTTGATCGTGCCGAAGTCGCAACTTATGTGCAGCATCGCCTCAAGGTTGCGGGGCGGGAGGAGGGGCTGTTTACACCCTGGGCCATGCGTGCAGTGTGGCGCGCATCACGAGGTTTGCCGCGACTGGTCAATATCATCGCTGCCAAGGCAATGATGCATGCGTATGGTCGCGGCGCGCGCGGTGTGGCCTACCGCCATGTGCGTGCCGCCGCGCGTGACACCCTGGCAGTGCGCAAGGGATGGGGCACCAGCAGCCTGGTTTGGGGGCTGGCTTTGCTGGGGCTGGCCGCCGCAGCGATTGCCAGCTGGCAGATGCTGGGCTAGGGATGGAAGGAACGGAATTAAGATGAGCATCATTAATCAAATGCTGCGCGATCTCGATGCACGCGGGGCGGTGCCTGACGAGCAGCCTGCCACTAATCATCCGGTGTCGCCTCAAAAACGCAGACCAGGTGTGAAGTTTCTGGTCGTCCTGTTCGTGCTGCTGTCAGCGGGGGGGCTGGCAGGGGTTTGGGTAGTGTCGAACACATTGAATCAAGTGCCATCGCCCCCTGCAGTAGCACTGACGCCGCCCAGGATCGTGGCACAAGCGCCGGCAGTTGTTTCCAGCCCCACCCCGCCGGTCGAAGTTGCTCCTGTTGTGCCGGTTGATCAACCGGCCATGCCGCCATTGCCACCAGTCAGGCCGGAAATCAAGCTCGAACCGGTCCCTGTTGAGCAGAAGCAGGTGGTGGTGTCTGCCGTGCAGGTGGCTCGTCCTTCCATTGCACTGCCTCAACCCATCACCCAGAAGGCGCGTGACGTGCCTGCGCCTGCAACGACACCTGCGCCGGTGATGGCCG
>CAYGMS010000576.1:0-1529 GCA_964350905.1 uncultured Thiobacillus sp.
CACGTATTTTAGTGCGTAGTGGATCGGAGTCCTTCCAGGGAGAC
This sequence comes from uncultured Thiobacillus sp., assembly GCA_964350905.1. GTDB lineage: Bacteria > Pseudomonadota > Gammaproteobacteria > Burkholderiales > Thiobacillaceae > Thiobacillus. Next base: position 45 of record CAYGMS010000576.1, read on the forward strand.
GCTGAACAAGTTCACAACGTCATTCCGGCGAACGCCGGAATCCAGCCAGATCAAGCATCTGGACCCCGGCGTTCGCCGGGGTGACAACTTGTTCAGCACTTCACTTAAGGCACGGTACCAAAATCCCCCCATTCCGATCAAGGCTGAAACTGGCAGCTGGGCGCGTGAGCGATTATCATTTGGCTTCATCTATCGTTGTCCTGATTTGCCCATGCGTCCTTCCCACATTGAAACCATCCTCGACCGCGAGTTTGATAGTGCTGCCGATGGCCACCACACGCCTGTGATGCTATGGGGCCCGCCGGGCGTCGGCAAATCGCAGATCGTTGCCAAGATCGCGCTACAGCATGGCGTGCCATTGATCGATATCCGCCTGTCGCAAATGGAGCCGACCGACCTGCGCGGCATTCCGTTTCGCAACGGCCAGCTGGTTGAATGGTCGATTCCCTCGGTGTTGCCCGATGCCGAACGTCATGGCCCCGCAGGTATTCTGTTCCTGGATGAAATCACGTCGGCGCCGCCCACTGTCTCGGCGGCGGCTTATCAGCTGATTCTCGATCGCCGTCTGGGTGAATACACCGTGCCGGAAGGCTGGGTGATTTTTGCTGCGGGCAATCGCCAGGGCGACCGTGGCGTGACCTATGCGATGCCGGCGCCGCTGGCCAACCGCTTTACGCACTATGAAGTGGAAGTGAATCTCGATGACTGGGTGGACTGGGCGCATACCGAAAATATCGATCCGCGCGTGATCGCTTTTCTGCGTTTCCGCCCCGATCTGCTGTTCAGCTTCGATCCGGCACACAATCCGATTGCCTTTCCCAGCCCGCGTTCGTGGGAATATGCCCATCGCGCCCTGCAAAAATTCGACAAGACGGATCTGCTGGCCGATTCGCTGATGGCGTGTGTTGGCCAGTCAGCCGGACTGGAGCTTAAAACCTTTGTCGACAACATGGCGCAGATGCCGGATATCGATGCCATCATCAACGGCGCCGATGCCGAGGTGCCCGACGGTATCGACCTGCAATACGGCGTCGCCGCAGCACTGGTACGCCGTGCCCTGCAGGCCGCCGATGCGGGCAATGCGATGACGGTGTACGGCAACATCCTCAAATATGCGCAGCGTTTTCCGCAGCGCGAAATGGGCGTCATGCTGGTGTCCGACCTGCACCGTGCCGTAGGCCGGCCGCTGTTCGCCGTGCCGGCGTTTGCTGAATGGGCCAACAGCATTACAGACCTGGTTCTGTACGAGCATTGATGGGCACCTCCATAAATCTACTGCGCGGTCATGATCCGGCCGCGTCCAGTGCTCGGAATCCTCATGTACTCGTATGTACATTCCGGTTCCTGCGCTCCGGGCGCGGCCGGCTGATGCCCGCTCGCTACGATTTCTGAAGGTACCCTGATCATGGCCGACCAGCCTGACGCCGCGCTCGAACCGATTCTCACCAAGCTTGCCGCAGCGCGCACCCGCCTCATCATGGAGCG
>CAYGMS010000577.1:0-1526 GCA_964350905.1 uncultured Thiobacillus sp.
GAAAAGGGTTTTCCGTGTCGGACCGAATGGCCCGAGGCTGACCAGGGAAACACTGAACAACGTACTTGCTGCGTCGGCATCTTCGCCTCGGAGAACTCGAGACAGGCGGCATCTCCAGCCCGTATCCCGATCAATCCAGCCGATTATCGGTTGCCTGTTGGGCGTGGCGCGGAAGTATACGATTCCTTGTGGCGGAAATTGATGCGGCCTTTGGTCAGGTCGTAGGGGGACATTTCGATGGTGACCTTGTCGCCAGCCAGGATACGGATGCGGTGCTTGCGCATTTTTCCGGAGGCGTAGGCGGTGATTTCAAAGCCGTTATCGAGGGTGACGCGGAAGCGGGTCTGCGGCAACACTTCGTTGACGACGCCTTCCATTTCTACAAGTTCTTCTTTTGCCATATTTCTATTCCTTAAGGTTGACCGATAGCGCGACGGCGCGTTGCGCCAGCGTGAATGGGTGTTCGAAAGTGTGCAGGATGGGCGCACAAATCGCCCGGTTTGCGTGGTGCGGATTGCCTTAACTTGGCAGGCCGACAGGACGCCCTTCAGGGCAGAAGAGGGCGATACAAAGACCAATTCATCCAAGAAGTATGGCCGGGACGGCCTGATCTGGCAAGGTTGGCGACCCGAGGCCACGCCAGAACGTGGATTCAGCGGGGTGGGGATGCGATCTGGCAGCAAAATGCCGCCAAAATCACCCTGGATCGTTTGTTAAGAGGCAAACGTGCCGTTAGTTGGGCGCGGGCGTTTCATCGGCTGTTGACTCGATATGCAAGGTACGTGTCGGGAAGGCAATTTCGGCGCCGCGTGCCTGGATGATGGCAGCAATTTTCAGCAGCACATCCTGCTTGACCTCGTGGTAGTGCTCCCAGACAACCGTCCTGGTGAAGGTATAGATGAAGAAATCCAGTGATGACGCGGCAAATGCGTTGAAATTGACAATCAGCGTAGTGTCGGTGTCGATTTCGGGATGGGCCTGCAGCATGGCTTTGACGTCGGCGACGATGACGCCCATTTTATCGAGATCGGCGTAGCGGATGCCGATGGTTTCCTTGATGCGCCGGTTGGTCATGCGCGTGGGGTTTTCGACCACGATGGTGGTGAACAGCGCGTTGGGGACGTAGATCGGATTCTTGTTGAAGGCGCGCACCCGCGTGTGGCGCCAGCCAATATATTCCACCGTGCCTTCGATCTGGTGGTCGGGCGAGCGGATCCATTCGCCCACGGCAAATGGGCGGTCCAGATAGATGGTGAGGCCGCCGAAGAAGTTGGCCAGCATGTCCTTGGCGGCAAAACCCACGGCAATACCGCCGATCCCGCCAAAGGCCAGCACGCCGGAGACGCTGAAGCCCAGGGTTTGCAAGACAACCAGGGCGGCAACGACGATGACCGTGAAGCGGCCAAGCTTGGACAGGGCATCGACGGTTGTGCGGTCGACCGCGTCTTCCACCGCCTCGTTGCGGGCGAGGATATTGCACGCGGCCTGGCTGATGAGCCGCAACAGAAACCAGGCCAGCGCGATAA
>CAYGMS010000578.1:0-1525 GCA_964350905.1 uncultured Thiobacillus sp.
CCCTGCTGCCGCAGACCAATAGCGGCGTTTTGCAGATCGGTGACGCCGCCGTTCCCTATCGCTTGCGCCGTTCGCGCCGCCGCCGCACGCTGGGCCTGACGGTGACGACGAGCGAAGTGCGCATCCATGCGCCGAGCTGGACCCCCCGCGCCGAAATCGAAGGCTATGTGCGCAAGCAGCACGACTGGCTGCAGCGTGCCTGGGCACGCATGCAGTTGCGCGTGCCGCAGCCGCCTGTCCTGGCAGAACCTTTGTCTGAAGTGCGTTATCTCGGTCGGGTACTGGCGCTGGATATTCGCCCGGCCTTGTTCAGCGAGGTGCAGCGGCGCGGTAACACCCTGTGTGTATACATGCCACATGACGCAGATACGGACACCTTGATCCGCACATGGCTGCTGGCCCGGGCCGAACGCCTGCTGGCCTGGCGACTCGCCCGCATCGCCCGCAGGATGGGGCGCGCACCCAGCCGTTTCGCTTTGTCCAACGCCCAGACGCAATGGGGCAGTTGCACCCGCCGCGGCCACGTCCGCCTCAACTGGCGACTGGTACAGGCGTCGCTGTCGCTGATCGATTACGTGGCGGCACATGAGCTGGCGCATCTTGTTCATCTCGACCATTCGCCGCGCTTCTGGGCGAAAGTGGCTGAGTTGTGCCCGGATGCATTGGCAAGGCGCGCCGAGTTGCGCAGAATGAGCGTGATGCTGTTTCAGGTTTGATTTTCAGAAATCTTTTTTATCCGCGAAGGACGCGAAGAAACGCGAAGAAAACCGATTGGTGTCAAACTTTCACGCTCAATGCAGTCGACCCTGGTGGGCCTGCAGAACGAGTTTTGATTTCCTTCGCGTTTCTTCGCGTCCTTCGCGGATAACAGAATTTAAGGAATACCATCATGCGAATACTTCACACCATGTTGCGGGTAGGCGACCTCGACCGTTCGATCGATTTCTACACCCATGTGCTCGGCATGACATTGCTGCGGCGCAAGGATTATCCGGGCGGCAAGTTCACGCTGGCCTTCGTCGGCTACGATACCGAAGACAAGGCGGCGGTGCTCGAACTGACTTACAACTGGGGCGTGGACAAATACGAGCTTGGTAGCGGCTACGGCCACATCGCGATCGAAGTCGATGATGCTTATGCCGCGTGTGATGCCGCCACTGCCAAGGGCGGCAAGGTGCTGCGTCCGGCCGGGCCGATGTCACACGGCACGACGGTGATTGCCTTCATTGAAGATCCGGACGGCTACCCGATCGAGTTCATTCAGAAGGGAACCGCCGGCTGGACGCGTGAACCGGCTATGTGAGTGACGACTGCCTCGCGAATTAGAGAAACGCTGAACAAGTCCTTCGACAGGCTCAGGACGAACGGTAAATGGTTTATTTCGTTCGTGGTGAGCTTGTCGAACCACACAGCAAACCAACTTGTTCAGTGTTTCCTTAGCTGATTGCCTTGGTGATCAGGGGTACCAGGGGTTCCGGCAGCTTGATCTTGCCGGACAGGGCAAAGGCCTGGGCGTTCTTCGACA
>CAYGMS010000579.1:0-1516 GCA_964350905.1 uncultured Thiobacillus sp.
CGGCATTCGCCTGGGTGGACAAGGGCAGGCCCAGCGCATGGCGCAACACGATTTCCGCGGTGTTCATACCCAGCGTGGCGGTCAATACACGGCCACACAGCCCGCCGATGCTGCGCGGCGCAATTTCGAGCAGCCACACTCCCGCATCGCTGATACGCGCCTCTGCATGCACCACGCCGTCCTTCACGCCTGCGGCCACACAGGCGCGCTGCACCGCTGTCGCCAGTTCACTTTGAGTCTCGGCCGGCAGTCGCGAGGGGGTGACGAACAGCGTTTCCACGAAAGTCGGCCCGTCGAGCGGATCGGGCTTGTCGAACACCGCCAGCACCTGCAGGACGCCATCGCTCAGCACGCCGTCGAGCGCCACCTCGACGCCCGGAATAAAGCGCTCGACCAGCACGCCCAGGGCATCGGCATGCCGCTGGACACGCGCCTGGATTGCCCGAACCTTGCGGATGGCGCGCGCGTACTGGTCCGCATCGTCGACCCGAATCACGCCGCGGCTGGCATTTAGGCGGCGGGCCTTCACCACCAGCGGAAACCCCAGTTCTTCGGCCACGCTCGCACCCTCGCCCTCGACGCCGACAAATTCGGGATGCAGCAGGCCAATGGCCTGCTGCAATTGGCGAAAGTGCAGCTTGTCGGTGAGCGTCGCCACCGCTTCAGGGGGATTGCCGGGCAGGCTCAACGCAACCCGCAGCCGGGCCGCCAAGGCTGAACCGTGGTCGTCCACCGCCAGCACCGCGTCAACCGGGTGGCTCAACGCCCGCAACACCTGGCGCGCCGCGGCATCTGGCCGGTCGAACGGCACGCTCATCAGCGGCGGCAAGCCCCAACCCCGCGCCAGCACACGACAATGGTCGGCGCAGGCGACGAGTTCGATATTCAGGCGGGCGGCTGCCGCAATGAAATCCTGGTTGGCGTAGCCCGCAGCAGGGAGCAGCAACAGCACGCGCGGCATGATGGCGTCAGAAGCTGGCAAGCTGGGTTTCGGTTGGCTCGGCACAGCAATACCAGGGCTCGGAATGGTGCGGAATCACCGTGCCCAATTGTGCGGGATCGAATGGCGGTGCGACCTCGCCCAATGCCGCATGGGTGCGCGCCCAGATGCCGGCAAATACCTCGGCACGCGGCAGTCCGGATTGCTCCGCGTCCATCACCCAGGCCATGATCTCGGTCTGCAAGGCATCGACCCGGGCATCGTCGGCCTGCCACGGGTAACCCAGCATGGCATCGTCGAATGCACCGACCTGTGCGGCAAAATCCGGCAGATGCAACAGGTGGGAGCCTTGCGGCACCAGCAGGCGGATCGCCAGTTGGATCGGCGGCACGGCCTCGACCAGTTTCAGCCTGAGCAGCGTCGCCAGCAATTCGCGATAACCGACCAGCGTGGTCCACGGAGTGAACGGCACAAAGGTCGGCGCCAGATCGATGCCGAGCACGCGGCTATTCGCCAGCGCTGTTTCAAATCCCGCATGCGTATGGCCCTTGGCCAGGCGATCCAGAATCGCATCGT
>CAYGMS010000580.1:0-1516 GCA_964350905.1 uncultured Thiobacillus sp.
CGGCATTCGCCTGGGTGGACAAGGGCAGGCCCAGCGCATGGCGCAACACGATTTCTGCGGTGTTCATACCCAGCGTGGCGGTCAATACGCGGCCACACAGCCCGCCGATGCTGCGCGGCGCAATTTCAAGCAGCCACACCCCCGCGTCGTTGATGCGCGCCTCCGCATGCACCACGCCATGCTTCACGCCTGCGGCGACACAGGCGCGCTGCACCGCTGCTGCCAGTTCACTTTGAGTCTCGGCCGGCAGTCGCGACGGGGTGACGAACAGCGTTTCCACGAAAGTCGGCCCGTCGAGCGGATCGGGTTTATCGAACACCGCCAGCACCTGCAGGACGCCATCGTTCAGCACGCCGTCGAGCGCCACCTCGATGCCCGGAATAAAGCGTTCGACCAGCACGCCCAGGGTCTCGGCATGCCGCTGGGCACGCGCCTGGATCGCCCGGACCTTGCGAATGGCACGCGCGTACTGGTCCGCAGTATCGACCCGGATCACCCCCCGGCTGGCATTCAGCTGGCGGGCCTTCACCACCAGCGGAAACCCCAGTTCCTCTGTGACGCCCGCACCATCGTCCTCGACGCCGACAAATGCGGGATGCAGCAGGCCATTGGTCTGCTGCAACTGACGAAAATGCAATTTGTCGGTGAGCGTTGCCACCGCGTCAGGTGGATTGCCGGGCAGATTCAATGCAACCCGCAGCCGGGCCGCCAAAGCTGCACCGTGATCATCCACCGCCAACACCGCATCAACCGGGCGAGTCAACGCCCGCAATACCTGGCGCGCCGCGGCATCTGGCCGGTCGAATGGTACGCTCATCAGCGGCGGCAAGCCCCAACCCCGCGCCAGCACACGACAATGGTCGGCGCAGGCGACGAGTTCGATGTTCAGGCGTGCCGCCGCCGCGATGAAATCCTGGTTGGCGTAGCCTGCGGCAGGAAGCAACAACAGCACGCGCGGCATGGTGGCGTCAGAAGCTGGCGAGCTGGGTTTCAGTCGGCTCGGCACAGCAATACCAGGGTTCGGAATGGTGCGGGATCACCGCGCCAAATTGTGCGGGATCGAGCGGTGGGGCGATCGCACCCAGTGCCGCGTGGGTGCGCGTCCAGATGCCGGCAAACACCCCGGCACGCGGCAATCCGGATTGCTCCGCGTCCATCACCCAGGCCATGATCTCGGTCTGCAAGGCATCGACCCGGGCGTCGTCGGCCTGCCACGGGTAGCCCAGCATGGCGTCGTCGAACGCGCCGACCCGCGCGGCAAAATCCGGCAACTGCAACAGGTGGGAGCCTTGCGGCACCAGCAGGCGGATCGCCAGCTGGATCGGTGGCACGGCCTCGACCAGATTCAGCCTGAGCAGGGTCGCCAGCAATTCACGATAGCCGGCCAGCGTGGTCCACGGGGTGAACGGCACAAAAGTGGGCGCCAGGTCGATGCCGAGCGCGCGGCAATTCGCCAGCGCCGTTTCAAATCCCGCATGCGTATGGCCCTTGGCCAGGCGATCCAGAATCGCATCGT
>CAYGMS010000581.1:0-1514 GCA_964350905.1 uncultured Thiobacillus sp.
TGCTGGCGTTCCAGCAGCAGATCGCCATTCTCGAATACGGGAATCACAACCACGGCACCGGGATGGACGATGTATTCGCGCGTCGATTCACCGCCATTGGGCAGGCGCACACGATCACGCTTGACGTGCAACAGCCGTCCCTTGAAGACGGTTTCGCTGTCGAGCTCGGTTTCGGTGAGCGTGGGAGTGAAATCTGTCGGATCGTTTTTCATGCTCGCCATGATACCGAGGACGGGCAAAAAAATAGCCAGGCTCTTGCGAACCTGGCCGAATGAGGAGCCAAACCCCTCGTTGCGGAGAACTTCCTTGCTTGGGGCGGAAACCACAAGCCCGCTCATCCTACGGGGGGGGTTGAAAAATGGATATACAACTTTAGTTGTAGATGGAAGTTAACTTACTGTTTAAATTGACTTAATAATTTCACGCAAGGCCGAATATTGCCGTCGGCTGACCATTAATCGTTCATCCAGCCCCGCTAATCGCAAAAAATGCCCATCGTCATCGCCCGGTAATTTGCCGATTTCGCGAATCCGTTCACGCGCCACCAGGCAGTTACGGTGAATGCGTAAAAAAGCGTTGTCGAACTCGCTTTCCAGCCGGGTGAGCGATTCCTCGATCAGAAACTCGCGTGCCGACGTGCGCACCGTGACGTACTTAAGTTCGGCCTTGAGATACAGGATATCTGCCACCGGAATCAGCACGACGCGGCCCTTTTCGTTGACGGACAAATGCGTGCGCGCTTTTGCATGCGCCTCCCGCAAGTGTTCAAGTGCGGCGGCATTCAGGCTGTGCGCCCGCGACAGGGCGCGCACCAGACGGTCGGCCCGCACCGGCTTGAGCAGGTAATCGACCGCGTTGAGATCAAATGCCTGGCAGGCATACGCATCGTAGGCCGTGCTGAAGATGATGGCCGGTGGGGCGGACAAACGGTTGAGGTGGGCCGCACATTCCAGCCCATCCATGCCAGGCATGCGAATGTCGAGCAGCACGATGTCGACCGGCTGATCCTGTACCCGGTTCAGCGCATCCAGCCCGTTGCTGACCTCGCCGACAATTTCGACCGGCAACTGGTCGGCGCAATCCGCCAGCACATCGCGCAGGCGACGGCGCGCGGGCGCCTCGTCATCGACGATCAGCAGGCGCAGGGGGACTTTGGGTGCGTTCACGGGTATAGGGGATCACGATATGCACTTGATAAACGGTACCCAGCGGTTCCAACTTGAGCTGCGCGTCCAGGTCAAAATGCAGCAGCAGGCGCTCACGGATGTTGGCCAATGCAATGCGATTACCTTTATGGTGGCCAGATTCTGCGGCAATCGGATTGCGCACCACGATGTGCACCTTGTCCGAACTGCGATAGATATTGAGGCTGATTTCCCCGCCTTCCGGCTGCGGTTCGATGCCGTGGTACACCGCGTTTTCCACCAGCGGCTGAATGATGAGCGGCGGAATCAGCGCATCGCCCGGCATGTTGCCGATGTGCCAGGCCACCTGCAGGCGATCGCCCAGGCGCA
>CAYGMS010000582.1:0-1514 GCA_964350905.1 uncultured Thiobacillus sp.
ACATAATCAACGACTGTGCATAATCGGCCTTATGTGAAGCTTCACATAAGGCCGACAAGCCGACCCTTGGTGTAGTCAGCCTGAATGACTGCAACGCGTCGAGAACAGTCAACCGCAATTGCCGAAAACCGACATTGATCAGAGTTTCCGCTTAAATCTCAGCCCAGCGTTACCCCCAGCCAGGCCCCGATGAAATAGGTTGCCAGCCCTGCCGCGCCGCCTATCGCCAACATGCGCAAGCCACTCAACAGGGCGTGGCGGCCGGTGAACAGGCTCATGCTGGCGCCGACGGCGAACAAGCCCAGCGCGGTGAGCGTGATGGATGCTGTCAGTGCATGGCCGTGGCCTAGAAGGAATGGCAGCAGCGGCAATGCCGCGCCGGCAGTAAAAGCCGAGAATGAAGAGATCGCCGCAACCCATGGCGAGCCGAGTTCATCCGGATTGAGCCCCAGTTCTTCACGCGCCAGCGTATCCAGGGCGCGTTCGGGATCCTGCATCAAGGTGTCAGCCACCCGTCGCGCCTCATCCAGAGGCATGCCCTTGGCAGCGTAAATCAGCGCCAGTTCGGCCGCTTCTTCCTCCGGGTACTCTTCCAGTTCGTCGCGTTCCAGGCCAATCTGGTACTCGAACATTTCACGCTGCGAGCGCACCGAGACATATTCGCCCGCTGCCATCGAGAATGCTCCTGCCAGTAATCCGGCGACGCCGGTCAGCACGATGATCGACGGTTCCTGCGACGCGCCGGCTATGCCGTAAATCAATGCAGCATTCGACACCAGCCCGTCGTTGACACCGAACACGCCCGCGCGCAAGGCGTTGCCGGCAGCACCGCTTTGGTGGCGTTTGCCAATGTCGTCAACGCGGGTGGGCATGGGGTGAGGCGTGCTCTGCGAATACAGTACCATGCCGCGCACTTTCATTGCCGCCAGGATGCCGCGCATGGCACGCGGTTTGAATACACGGGTGAGGGAAGCCACCACGCGGGTTCGCAGTTCGGGCTGGAACGCGGCCGGCGTCTGCCCTCCTTTTTTCAAGATGATGGCCAGCCAGAGCTCCGCCTGTTCGTCAGCCGCCTGCGCCAGTTCCTTGAACAGTGCTTCGCGCGGGGTGCCGCGTTCGCACTCGGCCACCACACGATACAGCCAGGCGGAACGTTTTTCTTCCTGCCAGGATTCGAGCGGGTCGCTCATGCTGCCTGTCTCCGGTATTGAATCGCCTCGGCCAGGTGGGTTGTGCTGATGGTGTCGCAGCCCGCCAGGTCGGCCACGCTACGCGCCAGTTTGAGCACGCGGTGGTAAGCGCGCGCAGACAGGTTGAGCTGCACGATCGCTTTTTTGAGCAGGGTTTCGCCTGCGGGATCCAGCTGACAAAACTGATCGATTTCCTGCGTTCCCAGTGCGGCGTTGGGTTTGCCCTGGCGCGCCATCTGGCGCCCGCGCGCGGCCTGCACGCGTTCGCGGATGGCGGCGCTGGCCTCGCCCGCGCCGGCCTGCATCAGTTCGTCCTGCGTCAAT
>CAYGMS010000583.1:0-1512 GCA_964350905.1 uncultured Thiobacillus sp.
GCAGGCGTCCGCTTCAACGACGATGATGCGGTACAGGCTTTCGAGCGCGTCTGGACGGAACTGATCACCCGTATCAAAGGTGATGCGTGGAAGCTGACCGACAAAGCGTTAGAAGAGCTGCGCACAAAAAAATATCCCGGCCTATTGAGCCGGTAAGGGAGATACCATGTATTTGGGGTGCCTGATGATGTTTTCATGGGTAATGGCGGCTTACTGATCATAAAGCTGCCAGTGGAGAGAATATGATGTCGGCCCGCTCATCGGCCGAAGGCGACAACGGCCTTTCGATTTACTGCGTCCGCTGTACTCGCAAGACCGGTCGTTGGCGCGCCACTTGTTCCTGAACGGCCGCTATACTCGGTTCGGACGGCAGAACCCGACCCCTTTCGGCCATCCAAGCTGATCAAATTGTGTGCCCACTTGCGCATATTTGAGGCGCCCTATTTCCGGATGAGTTCAAGACCGCCAGTGGGTGACACCTGCTACCCCAACCTTTTTTTGTCGTCGCGCTGCTTGTCAAGTTGGCGCAGCACGTTATTTTGAATATTGACCATCAGGCGTTGGGCAGCATGGTTGTCCATTGCCAATCCGCGCAAGTAGGCTCGAACATTGTTCTCGGAAAAACAGACGAAACCATCATGAACCAGTAGTGGAACGTCGCCCCGTTTCATCTCACGCTTGCCGGGCGCTTTTTCCCCGACGGCAATGCATACATCACTCGCTACAAACCAGGCATTGCCTCTGCTATCGAGGGTGTAGCGCACTTTAAGCGCACCGCCATCGACATGCACAAGCTCCCCATTCCAGGCGGGGGTCGCGTGTCGTGAAATCAAATTAATCAGCCACGGGAGCCCATTAACTATCGACAACGACGAATGCATTACAAAGCCCATCATGAAGAGCAGGCCGCCAAGTAGCAAACAAATCCCGCTCCAGTCGGAGTCGGAGAGCACTCCAAACAACACCAGCACCGCGCCTAAAAACACGGCCGCATAAGCGACGTTTGCGCGAATCTCATTCGCATACGACATATGGTTTCCGTATCAAGTTTTTTCGATAGAAAAAAGGGTCAGGTGTCCCTGTTTACTACTGTGAAGATGGCGAGCGCTTCGCGGCGGATGTGATACGGCAGACGGCGAGTCGGGTTTGATTTGACGTGTAGCGCAGCAGCCGCGCGGGGGATTTGTATTGTGAGCCTGGCCCCTTATCGAGCCTGCCGGCAGGCGTCGCCTGCAACCGTTGTTAGAACTACTTGTTCCCGAACGTGCCACGTTTGACTTCCGCATGAACTGAATACTGTTTGGTAATTGAATTCACGACGTCCACAAACCATTCAGAGCTATCGGGATGAACATAGATAGCCTCAATTAGGCCGTTTATGAAAGCTGGCAAACTGTAACCGTAAGGAGTGTCCTTGGTGGGGTTTATGCGGGAATAAGTATCAAGAGAAATTCTTACTTCTTCCTCGAATGCAAAGTGTGGGCGCTTTCCCCCCGCGTCAGAATAGTTGTC